>JAKJGF010000191.1 GCA_022704525.1 Bacillota bacterium
CAGGGAGGAGTTCTTACAGGCCAGACTAAGGATATGGTTCTTCTGGATGTAACACCATTAAGTCTTGGTATTGAGACAGTAGGTGGTATGTTTACAAGACTTATCCCAAGAAATTCTCAGATACCTTGTTCAAAAAGTAGAATGTTTACTACTGCAGCAGATGGACAAACTACTGTAGAAGTCCATGTACTTCAGGGAGAAAGAGATATTGCATCTCACAATAAATCCCTGGGTAGCTTTGAATTAAGTAATATTCCTCCTGCACCGAGAGGTGTACCTCAGATAGAAGTAACCTTTTCTATAGATGCCAATGGTATAGTAAACGTTGTAGCACAGGATATGGCTACAGGTAATAAACAAAAAGTCACTATTCAATCACCTACTAACTTATCTCCTGATGAAATTGATAGAATGGTTAAAGAAGCTGCCGTTTATGCAGAAGAAGATGCATCACGACGTAAAGAAGCAGCTGTCAGAAATAAAGCCAATACAGAGCTTGCAACTGCAGAGAAAACACTCCGTGATATAGGACATAAGTTTAAACCGGAAGATGTTAGCCGTGTCAGAAGGATTATAGATCATCTCAAAGATGCTCTGATTACATACGATTATGATAAAATTGCCGAGTTAACTACTGAACTTACAAATGAAATGTATTCACTCAGTTCAGATATGTACTTTAAACTTGAAGGTACCCCTGTATCAAGGGAGAAGGCTGATGCTTCTACATCTGGTTCAAAATCATCAGGTATGGGTGATATGATGGGTGGTGGTGCCCCTAAAGTTACCAAGAAAGCACCACAGGATGAAGCAGATGAAATTCTGAGCTGGTTTAAGAAGAAGAAATAAATAGCTATCAGCTGTCAGCTATCAGCTTTTCAATACAATAATTTGTGGACACAATGTGGATTATAGCGTAAATAATTAGTTTATAAAATAGCGAGTAGAGTTATCTCTACTCGCTATAATTAAGAGAAATGATATCTAATATAAAAGCTGACTGCTGAAAGCTAAATAATATAAAAGCTAACCGCTGAAAGCTGACAGCTGATAGCTAAAAATGAGGTGATGTTATGAGTAAAGTTATTGGTATTGATTTAGGTACTACAAATTCAGTTATGGCTGTTCTGGAGGCCGGAAAGCCAATAGTAATAACAAATTCCGAAGGAGGTCGTCTTACCCCTTCGGTAGTGGGTTTTTCTAAAACCGGTGAAAGACTGGTGGGAGAAATAGCAAAACGTCAGTCTATAAGCAGTCCTGAAAGAACAATTACATCTATTAAACGTCAGATGGGTTCTTCTTATAAGGTTAAGATTGATGGGAAAGAATATACTCCTCAGGAAATATCTGCAATGATACTACAGAAATTAAAAAAAGATGCAGAAAGCTACCTGGGTGAAGAAATTAAACAGGCTGTTATAACAGTGCCTGCTTATTTTAATGACAGTCAACGTCAGTCTACAAAAGATGCAGGAACAATCGCCGGTCTGGAAGTGCTCAGAATAATTAATGAACCCACTGCATCTTCTCTGGCTTATGGATTGGATAAATCTTCGGAAGTAGAAACCATTCTTGTTTACGACCTTGGCGGTGGAACCTTTGATGTCTCAATACTTGAGATTGGAGGAGGTGTTATTCAGGTAAAATCTACCAGTGGAGATACCAGATTGGGTGGAGATGACTGGGATAAAAAAATTGTAGAGAATTTTGTAGATGAATTTCAAAAAAGGGAAGGTATAGATTTAAGGCAGGATAAAAGTGCTATGCAACGTTTGAAAGATGCTGCTGAAAAAGCGAAAATAGAACTATCGACACTTTATCAGACCAGTATAAATCTTCCTTTTATAACAGCTGATCAAACAGGGCCAAAACATCTGGAGTTGGAACTTACAAGAGCAAAATTCCAGGAACTCACAGGAGATCTCCTTGATAGAACAAGAAAACCTCTTCAAACAGCTATGGATGACTCAGGATTAAAACCTTCTGAGATTAACAGAATACTTCTTGTAGGTGGATCTACCAGAATGCCTGCCGTACAGGACATGGTAAAAGAATATTTTAATAAAGAGCCACATAAGGATATAAACCCTGATGAATGTGTTGCTCTGGGGGCCGCCATGCAGGCCGGTGTATTATCAGGAGAAGTTAAGGATGTTGTTCTTGTAGATGTAACTCCCCTGAGTCTTGGTATTGAAACAAAAGGTGGTGTTTTTACCAGATTAATTGATAGAAACACTGCTATTCCTACTTCCAAGAGCAGAATGTTTACTACATCAGCAGATAATCAGGAAACAGTAGAGATTCATGTTCTTCAGGGAGAAAGAGCTTTTTCAGCAGAAAATAAAAGCCTGGGAAGGTTCCAGCTTGTAAATATTCCCAAAGCTGTTAAAGGATTACCACAGATAGAGGTTACCTTTGCCATAGATTCTAATGGAATAGTTAATGTAACAGCTGTAGAGAAGGCTACGGGAAAAGAACAACATATTACTATTTCATCATCTTCTAACCTGGCAAATGAAGAAATAGAAGGTATGGTAGAAAAAGCCAGGAGATATGAAGAAGAAGATAAGAAAAGAATGGAACTTATAGAACTCAGAAATAGAGGTGAAAGTCTTCTTACATCAGCTTATAAGACTATACAGGAATTTAAATCCCAGATTGAACCGGAATTAATTGAATCAGCTGAAGGATCTCTTTCAAGATTTCAGAATAATATGTCTGAGGAGGATCCTGTAAAATTCAGGACAAACATTCAGGAACTCCTGGATGCTCTTGGTAAGTTGCATTCCCGGGCTTATGAGAAAAAGCTTCAGGAAAAGGAAACACAGAGTCAGGAAAGTCCTTCTGAACCTTCCGGGGATGAAGAGAAAGATAAAGAAGAAGTCAGGGAAGAAGATGTGTCTTCTGAGAAAGAAGATACTTCTTCCGGAGGTGAATAGTTTTGAGTAAAAAGGATTATTATGAAATACTGGGTGTAGACAGATCAGCTTCTGATGCAGATATAAAACAGGCTTATCGTAAGATGGCAAGAACATATCATCCTGATGTCTGTCAGGATGTGGATAAAAAAGAAGCTGAAGAGCGATTTAAAGAGATAAATGAAGCCTATGGAATTTTAAGTGACCCTCAAAAAAGAGGGGCTTATGATCAATTTGGTCATGATGCATTTCGGGCCGGTGGAAGTGACTTCGGTGGTGGTTTTGGTGGTTTTGGTGGTTTTAGTGATTTTGGTTTTGGAGGTATTGATGATCTATTTAACATGTTCTTTCAATCCGGTGCCGGCGGTGGTAGAGCATCCAGATCTCAACCTCAGAGAGGAAATGATTTAAGAACCGATGCTACTCTTACTCTTGAAGAAATAGTATGGGGTGTTGAAAAAGAATTAGAGATTTCATCACTCAGAACCTGTTCTATGTGTTTTGGAACAGGTGCCAGTGATGGTGCTTCTTCTCAGACCTGCTCTAACTGTCAGGGAAGCGGACAGGAAAAAATAGTTCAGAATACTATGTTCGGACGTTTTATCAGGAGCGGTCCCTGCAGGAACTGCCAGGGAGAAGGTGTGGTTATAAGTTCTCCCTGTGAGGAATGTAATGGTCTTGGGAGGGTCAGTAAAAAACGTAAGGTTACTGTAAAAATTCCACCTGGAATTGATGAAGGTTCCAGAATCAGAGTTCCTGGAGAAGGGGATTCCGGAACAAAAGGAGGACATCCCGGTGACCTTTATGTATTTATTAATGTAAAGCCTCATAAAGTATTTAAGCGTATTAATGATGATCTATACTGTGAAAAGAATGTCTCTTTTCCGAGAGCTGCCC
Organism: Bacillota bacterium; assembly: GCA_022704525.1. Lineage (GTDB taxonomy): Bacteria > Vulcanimicrobiota > SpSt-956 > SpSt-956 > JAKJGF01 > JAKJGF01. The sequence goes on from JAKJGF010000191.1 coordinate 3,816, forward strand.
TGGGCGGTATAGTTTCTGTTCCAACCATTGATGGTGAGACTGAGTTAGAGATTCCCCATGGTACCCAGTCTGAAAGTCTCTTTAAAATTAAAGGTCAGGGCATACCACATCTGAGAAGTGGTAAAAAAGGAGACCTTCAGGTAAAGATTATAGTTAAAGTACCTACAAAGCTTAATTCTGAACAAAAGAGACTTTTAAAAGAATATGCTACTGCATCAGGAGAAGATCTTGATTCCCTGCAGCAGGAAAAGGGAATATTTGGTAAAGTTAAAGATGCTCTGGGAATTTAGATTATGAAATGGATTGAGACTTCTTTTTTATTTGATGTTTCCGAAGTTCTTTCTTATATACTTCAGGATATAACAGAAGGTAATGGTTTTCTTGAGGAACCTCTGGGAGATAAAGTACTTTATAAATTTTATCTACCAGAAGACGAAAATTTCGAAAAAAAATTTGATAAACTTAAATTATCTCTTCTGGAAATAGATAAAGAGGTTCCTGAAATTACCTGTAAAGATATTTGCCATCAGGACTGGAGTGAAGAGTGGAAAAAGTCTTTTGAACCGCTGAAAATCACTAAAAATATAGTTATAAGACCTCCCTGGAAAGAGTATATATCTGACCATAAGGAACTTGTAATAATTATAAATCCTTCTATGGCTTTCGGCACAGGCCATCATGAAACTACCCGTATGGCAGCTTTTTTAATAGAAAAATATGCCTGTGCTGTAGATTCCCTTCTGGATCTGGGTTGTGGGACAGGTATACTATCTATTATAGCCTGCCTTCTTGTAGTAAAAAGGGTTTATGCTATTGATAATGATATTCTGGCTATTTCTGCTCTTAAAGAGAATTTAGCCCTGAATAACCTGGAAGACAGGGTAGAGGCCTTTCACATGGAAGGTTTAAAAGATTTTCCTTATATGGTTAATCTGCTTGTTGCAAATATTCAGGCTTCTGTCTTTAAAGAAATAAGAAAAGAATTCTCTCCTGTGTTATCTTCCGACGGGATCCTTATTCTTACGGGAATACTGGAAGAACAGAAGGATGAAATATTCAGACTTTTTTACGAAGAAGGATTTAAGTTTGTAGAAGAAATAAAAGATGGAGAATGGGTAAGTCTGGTTATGAGAAAGTCCTTCTGATTGTTTTCCCTGTAAATTCGGCGGAATAAGTACTTTTACAAATAATAGTTTTTTCTTTTTTTTGTTTTTATTTGTTATATGTTGTTACGAATTTTTTCTTTTTTTGTGCCAATTTTTTACCAGAACTTAACAAAAAATATCTGGCACTAAATATTTTGATATGATAAAATGAAGTTATTATTATAACAGATGTTCCTTTAAAAAAAATGCTTATAGATAGGAGAGATATTTTGTTAGACATTCAAAATCAGCAGGATAACAGAAATATAAATATCCAGAGGGTGGGGGTAAAAAGAGTATATCTACCACTTCAAATTCTTGAAAAAACAGGTACCTATCAAACAGTTACTGCAGAAATCTCCCTCTGTGCCGATCTTGCAAAAGATCTCCGTGGCACTCATATGAGCCGCTTTATGGAAATACTCCACAGATGGAGTAAAGAAAAAATATCAAGCAGGGAAATAAAAATAATCCTTCAGGAAGTTTTAAATAAGCTAAATGCAGACAGATCAGAAATTTCCATAAAATTCAGATATTTTATAGAAAAACCTGCCCCGAAAAGTCAGATAAAAGGTCTTTTAGATTATATCTGTGAGTTTAAAGGTCTTTATGACAGTAATTCTTTCTGCTTTATTCTGGGAGTTGAAGTGCCTGTTACAACAGTCTGCCCCTGCAGTAAAGAAATTTCAGATTATGGCGCCCATAACCAGAGAGCCATTGTAAGAGTGAATATCGAATATCTGCCGGATGAATTCATATGGCTTGAAGATCTTATTTCAGATATTGAAAAAACAGGAAGTTCAGAGCTTTTTCCGATTCTTAAGAGAAATGATGAGAAATATGTTACGGAAAATGCCTATGAAAATCCCAAGTTCGTGGAAGATGTTGTAAGAGACATTGTGATTATTTTAAGGCAGGATAAGAAACTCTGCCGGTTTAAAGTGGAATGTGAGGCCTCTGAGTCAATACATAATCATAATGCTTTTGCATGCCACAGGGAAGAGGTAAAAGAAAAAATTAGAAAAGTAGTGGTAAAATATGCAACTTCAGAACATTTAGATCAAATCAAGGTAATAGCGGACAAAAATAGAGATAGTCTGGGTTTTATTATTCGTTCTGCAGTCGTAAAGGCTATAGATAATAAAGAAGTTTTTGTGGCTTTATATAATGATAATGTTGTCGGATTTTTGATATTTCATCTGAGAAAAGACCAACAGGCAACACTTTATGATATCTGTATAAGTAAAAATTTTAGAGGCAGATCTGTAGGTAAGAAATTGGCAAAGAGATTAATAGTTGAGGCAAAAAAACATAATAAGTTATATATTCAATTAAAATGCCCTGAGAATTTACCGTCAAATGAATTTTATAAGGCTTTAAATTTTGAATTAGTTGGAAAAGAAACTGGTAAAAAGAGGAATTTAAATATCTGGAAGTTGAGTATATAACTATAATTTAAGAAAGTGGCTGATTTATGTCTCTATCATATAATAATTGTGTAAGAGAACAAAAAGGATCGTTTGACTCCTGCAAGGATTATTCTAGCGATTTACTGATTAACCAGACAGTTAAGAAGGTCTGGGAGTTTGAAATAGAAGCTCTTATTATGTCTACCTTTTTTGTCACAGAAGGGCGTGTTTATTTTGCAAGCCATAATAAAAAGGTTTATTGTTTAGATGCAACAACGGGCAGTAAGATTTGGGATTTAAAGATGAAAACTAATATAGCCTCTAGCCCTTATGTTTATAAAGATCGTGTTTATTTTGCCAGTGAAGATTATAAATTTTACTGCTTAAAGGCAACAACTGGCAGAAAAATTTGGGAGTTTAAAACACGTGCCATTGTTTCTTCTAGCCCTTGTGTTTTAAACGATCGTATTTATTTTGGAAGTTATGATAGTAAGTTTTACTGTTTAGATGCAAGAGGGGGAATAAAGATTTGGGAATTTACAACAGATAATAGTATTTCTTCTTCCACTCCCTGTATATATGAGTCTTCCACTCCCTGTATATATGAGGATTATGTTTATTTTGGGAGCTATGATAAAAATTTTTATTGCTTAAATGCAGAAAATGGTAAAAAGAAATGGAATTATAAAAGTGATAATTGGATATCTTCTAATCCTTGTGTGGAAAAAAGTTGTGTTTATTTTAGTAGTTATGATACGCTTTATTGTCTGGATATAAAATATGGTAAAAAGATTTGGGAATTTCAAAATAAAACTTTAATAAGATCATCTGATTTTTTTCGAGTTGAAAATGGTAAAAAAATTTCAACATTTGAAGTTGGTTATGAGATTACTAGCCCTTTTGTAGTAAATGAATTTGTCTATTTTGGAAGTGGTAATAAAGTTTATTGTCTTAATGCAAAAGATGGTAAGAGAATTTGGCTTTTTACAATAGAGTCAGAAATTGAATTTAGTCCCTGTGTAGCAAAATCCTATATTTATATTGGGAGTTCTGATAAGAAAATTTATTGTTTAGATATAAAGGATGGAAAGGAAATTTGGGAGTTCAATGTGGGTAACTATATTAAATCTAATTTTTGTATTGCAGATAATTGTCTTTATTTCGGGTGTAGTGATAAAAAAATTTACTGTCTGGATATTAAAATAACAAGTCCTCAATCATCTGAAAGAGAGATATCTATAATATCCAAAGGAAGTAAGAAAAAAAATAATTTTTCTGATAATAGTAAAGAAATATTACCCTGTAAGAATCTTGATGTAAAATTAACCGAAAAAAATAAAACTGCCCTTAAGGGTTTTATCAAATATATAGGGAAGAAAGTTATTAAAGAGAAGAAGATTGTTAAAGAAAAGAAGGTTATTAAAAATAAGAAGGTTGCTCATAAAAAAATTAAACCTGTAGATTTAAAAGATGTTATTGATATGATACTAAAAGAAAATTATAATCTAACAATTGAAGAAATACACAGCAAAAGTTTAGATTATGGCGATTACTCGGAAAGGGCTATTGTCAGATGCTTATCGAATAATCCTGAATTTTTTATGAGGATTGGGCGTAAATGGATTTTAACCAGAAAAATTTTATCAGAAAATATGGAAAATGAATATAAATCTACTCCTTCCATAATTGATCTGGCTTTAAATTTTATTGAAAAAAATAAAGATAAAACAATGGATAAAAGCATTCAGGAAAGTCTTGAGGCAGTAAATGTTTTATTTGATCGTGATAAAGATACATTAAGTAAAGTAAGAAAAAGATATAAAGAATAGTATGTAATTAATCATTTTATCAGGCAAACATAATGAATCTACAGTAGATATTCTAAAGAAAAAGATTTATAATTAAAAAGGAATTATAAAATTATAAATTGTAGAAAGGATAAATATCATGAAAAAGCTAAGAAAAACTATGATAGAATACCCTTCAGATATACTTTTAACATTAAAAGAAGAGGAAATGAATTTTTTAAAGCAGCTTAAGACACTGGCTGCAGTAAAATTTTATGAATTAAAGAAGTTATCTCTGGGTAAATCTGCCGAACTGGCTGATATGAATAAAAGTGATTTTATAAAATTACTTGGAAATTATAGAGTTTCAGTATTTAACCTGTCTGAAGAAGAACTTGAAAAGGATATCCAAAATGCCTTATAAAATGACTGTTATCTGTAACTCCACTGTAATTATTTCTTTGTCATCTATAGGATATATAGATATTCTGCAAAAGCTTTATGAAGAAATTATTATAGCACAGGAAGTATATAATGAACTAAAAAAAGGTCAGGATAAACCTGGCAGTGATATTGAGCAAATAGAATGGATAAAGGTTAAAAGTATTTCAGAACCTAAACTTAAAGAATATCTTGGGATTAACCTGGATAAAGGTGAAGCTGAAACAATTGCTCTTGGAGAAGAAATTAAGTCTGATTTACTATTACTGGATGATTACTGGGGCAGAAAATTTGCAGAATATAGAAATTTGAAAATCAGTGGCACTCTTGGTGTAATCATCAGAGCTAAAAGCGAAGGTATTATTGAACAGGTGAAACCTTTACGATCTCCGGGGAAAGCCCACGAATTGATTCGTGGGATAGTGTATGGGGCAGGTGAAAGTAAAATTATTCTTAAAAACCTTGAAAATGACGTAAAAGAAATGTTATATTCAGGCAGGAGATGACATTTATATGAGAACCTGTTCTGAAGAAAAGAAAAATAAAATTAAACAGACTATGACAGAAACAAAGGAAAAACGTAAAAGTCAGGTATGTAAAGTATTTCCTTTAAAAGTAGTAATATCTCATTTAAATAAATCAGAACAGGAAATTCTAAAGATGTTCTTTGTAGAAGCGAAATGGCTCTATAATCATATCCTGTCAAGGGGAAAACCCTTTGAGTATGATTATAAGAATAAACAGGTTATAGTGTTGAATAAAGACAGAGAGTCAGAAGAGAGAACTCTGAAATATCTTCCGGCTAAAAATCGTCAGGATGTATTAA
>JAKJGF010000014.1 GCA_022704525.1 Bacillota bacterium
GAATGTAAAGATAGAAAAAGTTCAGGAATGGATGGCATCGGCCATGCCTCTTAATCAGGTTGACCGGTGGTATCAACATCAGGGACCGAAAGGTATTGAAATTGAAAGAAAAAGAGAACCGGAGCTTTTTCAGGTTACTCCATGGATGGCTTTTACGAAGGTCTGTACCGATTATCTGGAAAAACTTCATGAAAATTACGAAGAACTGAACTGGAAATTATATAAACTCATTAAAGAAATAGAAGTTACAAAAGAACAGTACACAATAATAGACAAAGATGACACAGATGGAGTATTTTACAAAAATCTCATAATTACTCTCGGATGTATGGACAGAAAAGAAATCCATCCCGATGAACTTACCATTTCCTATATAATTCCCGGTGCAAAATGGATACCTGTGTATAAGCTCTATATAGAGGAAAATTATAAAAAAGTAAAACTCGTAATGGGAGCACAGATAGCCCAGAGAAGTGGTGAAGACTGGCAGAATATAAAGCTTGAATTTTCCTCTGCCTCCCTTGAAAGACGGAGTCAACTTCCTGAACTGCCATCAAAACGTATAGGACGTGCCCAGACTTTAAAATCTTTATCTTTCAGGAAAAAATTGCCATCCTCGCCCGATATATACAGAGGATTTGATGATTGGCTCAGGAAATCACAAAAATTCCTTGTAGAAGATACATCTTCCTATCAACTTCTTCTGGATCAGTGTAAAAATAAATTTCGTAATTTAAACGATATACCGGGTCCTTCCCTGACAGAATTATCCGGTGTAGCATCTACATTAATCACTGATGACAGTGATAAATATGAAGAAGTAAAATTAACAACACCTAGGGCTTTAAAGTATGTAAGGTCTATGAGTGGAATTATGAACATTCCAAGACCTGGTTGTGGTGTTTTACAAAGTAATGACTTGCATACCATTAATGAGGGTATGAATATTCCGAGATCTGTAGTTGCTCCAACTGCACCATGCAGAATTGATACAGCTGAACTGCAAAAACCAGAAGCACTTCCTCCAATGCCTTCTGCTGCCAGTCTTGCTCCTATCAACTTTAAAACTGCTATGTCTGATAAAATTGATGAATTTACCGGTATGGATATGAGAGAATTAAGAATAGAACAAAAGGCAGAACCCAAACCTCGCCTGATATCCAGGAGAGCTTCCGAACCAGTAATGAAGCCAATGGAACTCCAGGAAAGTATATATCCCGAAATGAAATTATCATCTCCTCTTTGCATGGATGATACATCAGACATATTACTTATGAGTTCTGCAATGGAAATTAAAGATACAGCCAGAAACTATATGAATTACGAACTTATGGGTGTTGAGTCAGCAGACAGAGGTCAGCTTAAGATGGTTAAGACAATAAATGTTTCGAAAAGGATAACTGTAAAGGAAACAAACATCCTTCAGGTTATAAGAAAAGCAAGAGAAGCGGCCATTATTCCTGATTTTATCGATAAAGACATACCGGCCTTTCAATTTGTTTTCGAAGCAAAAGGACGGGCTTCTATACCCCAGGACGGCCATCCTCATACAGTGGATATTATGTCAGATATAACAGAATCAAAAATGGAATATCGCACAATTCCTATGACAGATTTACAGGTTTTCAGAGGACTTGCCGTAAAAAATCCCTTTGATGCCCCCCTGTCTGATGGAAGTGTACAGGTTTTTGTGGATAATGCCTATGTTCTCACTACGAAACTGAAAGGAGTCGGCACTGGAGGTAAAGCTTACTTCCCTATCGGAGTGGAACCCAATATAAAGATAGCAAGAAATACCTCCTTTTATCAGGAAGAAAAAGGTATTATGGGAGGAACCTCTATAGCAAGGCATACAGTGGATATTGAACTCCGTTCCCATATGAGCGAAACTATCTCTGTAGAAGTTATAGAAAGAGTACCTTTCCCGGATGATAATGAAAAAGATATAGGTATTAAAATAGTAGGCCTTAAACCTGAGAGTGAACAACAAGAATTTATTGATGGTAAGAGGGTGAGAGGAACACAAAAATGGAAGATTGACATAGAACCTGGTGGCACCGGTACTATTAAGCTCGTATATGATATTTCCCTTCCTTCAAAAATGGAATTATGTGATGGAAACAGGAGAGTGTAGCATATGACAGAAAAAACAGAAATCATACTTGCAAGAGAAAATATACCGGTAAACTCTATAGAAATTACTGTCCCCATATCCCTTGTTACCATAACAGAGGATCAGGCTGATATATACAGAGAAAGTCCTGTAAAATGGGAAAAAGGTCCTTTAAATATCCTTATAAAAGATGTATCCCCCTATTTGATTGATAAAACTCTCTGGTCAGAAGTAGTGGTAAAGAACAAGGGAAACAGTAAACCTGAAATCGGTAGTACAAGATGTATTAGATGGTTTATAACACCTGATAAAACTTCAAAAGAAAAGAAAATTATAGATGCTATAGAAAACCTCTGTAAAAAGCTCGATAATATATATTACAAAAAAGACAGGATTAACCGCTCTCAGGTAACAGGAAGCTCTGTCTTTAAACCTGCAGTGGAACGTATTCTGGAGTCTATTTTGATCTTCGGTGTCATGCCCGGTTTTTATAATAATCAATTCGATATAATACTCGAGGATATACAATCTTATTACAGGGAATCTTACGAATTATTAAAAAGAGAAAGAGATTGTCAGAGAAAATTAAGAGAGATACAGAAGGAAATATTCCTTGATAAACCATTATTATTCAAAAAAGCGGGTATTTTAATCAGTATGGAAGCAAATTCCCCGGGAGAAGGTATTATCAAATGCGGCTATCAGGTTCCCTGTGCTCAGTGGAGACCACAGCATGAGAGTCATCTCCTTTCCGAAGATAAGGTTCTTCTCGTAACTCATGGAGTTATCTGGCAGAATACAGGTGAAGACTGGGAGAACGTAAAACTTATTCTTTCCACATCAAAACCAAGTCTGGGAATGGAAGTAACTCTTCCTGAGGAAGACCTGTTACGTCTCAGGAAAAAAACCCCCCTTGAGAAAAAAAGAATTCAGGTAGAAACAAGAGATGAAGTTATAACAAAAACAGGGGCATCAGAAGAACCAGGAGAACCACCTTTGCCTTCTGATGGAGGAGAAACACAATTTTACAGGATAAAAGAACCGGTAAAAATTTCTGCAAACGGAAGACCCCATATTATTCCCTTAGGAGAACTCTCTCTGAAAGCAGAAACATCCCTTACTGGTATTCCTGAAATAGACACCAAGATATACCTGCAGTCACTTGTTAAAAATACTCAGAACAGACCAATTCTTGCAGGTCCTCTGAGTCTTCACAGGAAAGGAAGCTTTATTGGACATGGTGAAATAGAATTTATAGGTTCCAACTCGTCCTTTTATCTCTGGTGGGGTTCGGAAGATCTTTTAAAGGTGGAAAGATATGTAGATAAAAAAGATGAGAAGGGCGGTCTTTTATCTAACAGAAGGGTAATTTATACAATTACACTCCATATTCGAAATATCTCCGGAGATGAAGCAACGGTTAAATTACAGGAACGGATTCCCGTAAGCGAAATAGAACAGATAAAAACAACAGTAAAGGAAAAGGACCTCCCGGGACGGCAAAACCCGATAAAAACGGTTTTATCTTTATTCCTGTTACCATAGGACCGAGAGAGGAAAAGGATATAACCTATTCCTATATAATGGAACTCGATAAAGAAGTTGACTACAGTATTTGAGTATGGATTGTTACTACTCAGATAGCTGTTTATCGGGTGATTCCGGGGAAAACAGGTGGAATGCTACGGGGTATATACTCAGAACCCTTAGGGTATATTCTTGCTATATTTCTCAAATATCTCCAGATTCTTCTCATCATATAGGATTTTGTTTGCCAGTTAAACCTGTGTCTGGCAACATATCTACCCTTTTATCTTTTAGATATTTTGCACCTTTTGCTCTGACATTATGATCACTGTCTTTCAGGGTATCGATAAGAAAACACTTTTTCTTTTGAAAATCTGGAGGACACATAAATTTTTTAATTTTAGATCTGCTACCAATCTCTTGAAAAGTACTTATAAAGGTTTCAGAAATAGATTTTAATTGTTTCTCAGCAAAGAAAACTGCTTCCTTAAACCATTTATCCATAGATACCACTTCATTGCTGCAAGCTTTAACCATAAAATAGAAACTATAGAGTATTATATAGAATTTATTTGTACTTTGCAATTTAAATAACCATCAGCAAATTGGAATAATTCATAAAATATGTTAAAATAAACATAGTTAAGAAAGGAGAGAATTATATGAGAAATAAATTGATTTTTCTGATTATATTAATAATATTTCTTATAACCCGGTCATCCTTTGCATCTTTTAGTAATGTCCAGATAACTCAGAATCAGGTAATAAGTGCTTATGATAATCAGATATATATAATTGCTTATACAGTAAAAAATACTGGTAATACCCCTGTTAGAAATGTAGTTGTCATCTGTCAGATTGTAGACGGTTACGATAAAGTGCTGAAAACAATAACCAGAACTTATTCTTTAAATCCGGGACAGGAACAAAAAGGAGAATTTCAATATTTCAGACCTGATACATCCTTTCTGATTTATCATAAAATATTCATTAAAAAGTAGAAAATTTTTCATAGCCTTAAATTACAAAAAATTTACTGAAAAGTGTTGAATTTTCGCGAAAAATAAACAAATTAATTTTCTCCTATCTGATCTCCACAGGATAATATTATTTTACATCTTTAACCAGTCGAAAACCGAGAGATTCACCAGTTTTACTGGGTTTTGAACCGCTCCGGCCTGTACTTCGAAAATACCTGCTGTTATCACTGTCCCATCCACCGCCGCGAATCACTTTATAACTGGTTGAAACATCGGGCCCCCGGGGATTTTTATTTCCCTGGCTCAAAACTGTTGAGTAATAGTCACCTCCATACCAGTCCGAACACCATTCCCATACATTTCCTGCCATATCCATAACTTTATCAGGAGAAGCCCCTGAAGGATAACTTCCCGTGGGCATAAGGAGAGCACCGCCTCCAACAGTACTGTTTGAACATCTAGAAGGGTCCCACTTATTCCCCCAGGGATAAATAAAATCTTTTGAACCTTTTGCAGCTCTTTCCCATTCCGCTTCAGTAGGCAATCTTTTCCCGACCCATGTGGCATAAGCCTGTGCTCCATACCAGGATACACATACTACAGGGTGATTTTCATAACCTGCTTTAACCCTGTAATGGCCGGAAGCATTCTCTATTTTACAAAATTCATCAAGAGAAATCAGAAGATTATCATTTTCATCCCTTTCCATTCCTTTTTCATTCAAAAATTCACAGTACCGGGCATTTGTCACCTCGTATATATCTATCTTATAGGATGAAAGATATACCCTGTGAGAAGGTTTTTCTCTGGTATCAGCATCTATATCTTTATCATTAGCACCCATAAGAAAATAACCTTCAGGAATGGTAACCATATTTTCTCTGAATGATAAAAGAGACGGAGTTGGAGTCATAGTTGGTATAGAAATAGAAGGTATAGCAGTCGGTTTCGGAGTAATGGTAGGAGGAGGATAATTACGGAGTTCTTCATTATAAGTCTCTCTCTGGGAACCTGATGTTATATCTATAAGCTTTTTTAAAGCTTTTTTATAGTATTCAAACTCATTATTCTCATAGTAAATCTCTTTAGCCTTTTCTATAGCTTTGATTGCTTCTTCCTTATTATCCAGTTTAAGCCAGCAATTGCCGGAATTATAAAAAGCATCACCTCTATAAGGATGTGTCGGAGAAAGGTTCAGGAATTTCTTATAATTAGCTATGGCTATATTATATTTTCCCTTTAAATAATAAGCGGAACCCATATATAAATATATAGGGCCATAATCTGAGTTCTTTTTTGTAGCCAGAAGAAGTTTTTCTATAGCACCATCATAGTCTTTATTTTTTATACATACCCTGGCTTCTTCTACAAGAGACTCTACTGACTCACCTTTTGTAATAAAACATTCAGATATGATAAAAAACATCACTGTTAGAAATAAGATAAAGCCAATTTTTTTCATATCTCTTATCTCTCCGACTATTATGTATAATAGAATTTCAATAAAAACTTTCTCTTACCTTCTATACAAAAAATATAAACAACTATGGTAAATTCTTTCTTTTTATTGTAGAATATACTTACTGACCTGAGCATAAATATCTAATACAGATTCGCTTTAACCTGGATGTATATTATATAATAGTTAGTCAAAATAGTAAACCTGCCAAGGAGGCTACAGAGAAAAAAGGCCGGCATACTTAAAGAAAGTTTTAACTTAATTCCCTATTGAAATTTAAAGTATATTCCTCAGGTATAAGAAGTATAAGCCTTCATATTTTTTCTAAGTAGCCTCAATGCTGAATTTAATACACTTGATAGCGAAATGGTATAATATTGATAATTGTGAAGGGTGAAGAGAAAACAATTTTATTGAAAACTCAGGCTCAATTCAGTAGTATCAAGAAAGAAAGGATCTTTGTATGCTTTTTTGTGAAAAATGCGGACATAATAATAGCGATGAAGCATGTTTTTGCCAGAAATGCGGTGAAAAAATAATAGTCAGAACCCAGAGCGGCTTCATCGGTAAAGGTGTAATCCTGGACGGAAGATATGAAATCAAAAGAATGATAAAAGCCGGCGGTATGGGTGCTGTTTATGAAGCCATAGACAGACGGTTTCTGGATAAGCCCTGTGCAATAAAGGAAATGTTGAGTGATTACACCAATCCTGCAGATCAACAATATATGATAAAATCGTTCAAAAAAGAAGCAGAACTCCTTCATGATCTGAGACATCCAAATATGCCTATTGTAAAGGATTATTTTATAGAACATAGCCGTTATTATCTGGTAATGGATTATATTGAAGGAAAAGATCTTGAAACAATTATTCAGGGATATTTTCCAGTAGGAGTCCCTATAGATAAAGTTATTCACTGGTCACTCCAGATACTTGATGCCCTTGATTACCTTCATTCTCAATCCCCTCCGATAGTATATAGAGACTTAAAACCAGGCAATATAATGCTTCGTAACTCAGATGAGAAATTAATGTTAATAGATTTCGGTATAGCAAGAAGGGTTTTCCCTGGAAGTCAGACTACAAAAACATCAGTGGGAACTCCTGTATTTGCTGCAGAAGAATTATTTTATGGAAAACCTGAACCACGTTCTGATATATATTCTCTGGGAGCAACAATGCACTGCTTATTAGCAGGCGAAACGCCTCTTGTACCATTTTCTTTCAAACATCTCCGGAGTATTAATCCTGAAATCCCGGAAGAACTTGAAGAAATAGTAATGAAAGCACTGGGTAAAACCCCTCAGGAGAGATTCAGAAATGCGAGAGAAATGAAAAAAGCCCTTGAAGCTCTATCCTTTACAGGACAATTAAAATTGATAGAAATTACCGATGAAACTATAAATAGATTAAAAACCACCTTATCCACTGAACAGATATCCTCTCTAGAAGCACTTATACACAATAAATTTTCTGAAGAAAATCTAATAATAGCTTTAAAAAATCTGAATTTCAATACAGAAGAAATTAACAATGTCATCAAAGAAACTAATATCCAGAATAATTGCCCCCTAAAGCTGGAAAATCAAGATGTTTCTTCCAACAAAGAAGGAAAGACAAAACCTGTGGCGATAGCTCCTTCCACTGTACATATAATTACACCACCTTCAGGGAAGAAGAAAATAAATCTTATTCCAATTCTAGCAGGTTTTCTCTGTATACTGGTTCTGGTAGCAGGAATAATCTACTTTTTAAATAACAGGGATTATACACTATTAGTAGAAAATGCAGTTAAAAACAGTGATTATGGGACAGCCATAAAATACTGTAAAAAAATTCTGAAGAAAGACGGTAATGATATAAAAACACATAAAAAACTTTTAGACATATATATGATTACTGAACTGGAGGATTATAAACAGATAAGTTTACTACTGGATAAACTCATAGAAATAGATAAAGAAAATAGTAAGGATTATATCCAAAAATATATTGAACTCTGTAACAAAAGCTTACAGAAAAAGGATAAAGAGTTTGCTAAAGAATGCTTTGAAAAAATTCTCCATTCAGATCCTGACAACCTTATGGCTTTAAAAGAAATAGCTGAATATTATAAAGAGAAGAATCAATATGAAAAAGCAATTGAATATTATGAAAGAATTTTAAAAATAAAACCTGCAAATACTGAGGTTAATTTAACTCTGGCTGATTATTACATACATAATGAAGACTATGATAAAGCAAGCAGCTATTATGAAAAAGCAAAAGCTAATATAAAAGATAAGAAAAAAGAAAAAGAAATAAAGGAAAAACTTTCAGTTTGCTATTTAAATCGTGCAAAAAACTGTGAGGATCCTGATAAGGCACAAAAATTATTTGATAAAGCACTGAAGTTAGATAAAAATAATACTGAAGCAGGGAAAGAATTTGTTAACTCTTGCATCAAACAGGCAAAGACATTTTTAAAGTCTAAAAAATATGATCTGGCAAAAGGGAAGTGTGAAGAAATTCTTAATCGTTTTTCCACAGGAGAATTTGCAAAAAAAGCCAAGGACTTTCTTGAAAAAATAGAGAAACAGCAAAATTCTCCAACATACATTCCGGCAAATACTACTATTTATTATAATAATAATCCACAATCATATCCAACTCAACAGACACATACTGGCAATGAAGAAGAGAATAAGGATGGAATATTTCGTTAGTAATTTTTACAAATTTTTATTAAGGAGATTTAAATGAGTTTTTGTGAAGGGTGTCTTCAGGAGAAAAAGAAGGAGAGTAATTTCTGCCAGTCCTGTGGTTGTAAATTAGCAGAAGAAAAGGTTACTGAAGTTTCAGAAAAAAGAAATAAAATAGTACATTTCATAACTAGAGCTTTAGAGATTTTATTTTTCTTATCCATAATCGCTTTATGGATACTCTATACCAGAAATCCCGACTGGGAAGTTAATAAAGCAAAAGAGGAATTTAAACGTAAAAATTATCAAAGGGCCATAAATTACTGTGAAAAAGCTCTTAATCTGAGATCTGATAATAAAGAAGCCCATGAGGTACTTCTGAATATTTATCTGGTGTTAAGAGATAACAAAAATGCACGGGAAGAACTTAATATACTTCTTAAACTCGGAGTACCTGGCAATGAGAATTATATGACCTGGGGAGATGGTTTTCACGAGTGTAAAGACTATTCTTCTGCCGCTAAATGTTATGAAAAGGTGTTGGAAACAAAACCGGAAGAGCTTGAAATTCTAAAAAAAATAGCAGAGTGTTATAAAAATTCCTGGCAAAAACAAAAAGCTGGAGAAATTTATTTAAATATCGGGAATAGTTATCTTGAGACTCAAAAATTTGAGGAAGCAGAAAAATATTTTAAGTATGCTCTGGAACTTAATAATCAAAATCTTCATATCAGAGAGGGACTTTCCATATGTTATATAAAGAAAAAAGATTATCCAGAGGCTATAAAAGTACTGAAGGAGATTAAAAATAAGATAAATGATAAAAATAAACTCGAAGATATAAATAAGCAACTTGTAGAATGTTATTTAATCCTGGGGAATCAATATATTAGTCATAATACGGATGAGGCAACAACATACTTTAAAAAAGCTCTCACACTGGATAAAGGCAACGTTCTGGCAAAAGACAACCTCAATAAATGTGGTGATATATATCTTAAAAATATTAAATATTACCTTGAGAAAGAAAATTATAAATCAGGGAAACTGCTCTGTCAGAAAGTTATGAAATTTTTCCCGGAAGGAGAATATCTGGAGAAGGCAAAAAATTATCTAAAGATAATAGAAAAAAAAGAAAAGGACAAAAAGAAGAAAACTTCTCATTCAGAAGAATACATCATAATTAGAAGATAATAAGTTTATTGTTTTAACTTTACAGATTGCCCTGAGAGGGTATTAGTTCTCTGTCTTCTCTCGTAAAGCGTCCTATATCAAAAGTATCTTCATCGGGCACTATAATAAGAGGTTTCTCTATACCGCCAATATTGCCAGCCATCAGAGAAACTTCCGTAGAAACATATTGAAAGAGATTCTTTATATCAAGGAATTCATTATCCCTGAGGGCTTCACCTTTAATACCTGTAAGTATTGCATGAGTTAGAAAACTCTCTCCGCAGTGGCATGCTTCATAACTTACTATATCCGAAGTATATCCCATAAGCACATATACACCGGTTCGATCTTTTAGAGTTTCCATAGCTCTTATCTGTTCAACAGGAATATAACGCTTTGCAGTTAGTTGTCTGGCCAGTGGCCCACCTGCACATGTATCCAATATAATAATCTGTCGGAGTGAGGGAATCTGATTAAACCATTCTGCCAGTTCATCACAGGTAACAGACGATTTACTTCTTATCTCAGGAGAAGACATATCAGTCGAAATAGCTTCCTTTGTAAGATAGCAATAAAGATCCCCTTCTTTTTGAAGG
The DNA here is from genome assembly GCA_022704525.1 of Bacillota bacterium. Taxonomy (GTDB): domain Bacteria; phylum Vulcanimicrobiota; class SpSt-956; order SpSt-956; family JAKJGF01; genus JAKJGF01. Next base: position 10,532 of record JAKJGF010000014.1, read on the forward strand.
GTTATTCCGTAACCTGCCAGATAAACTACAACTATATCCTGAGGTTTTGCTTTTCTCGCCTCATAAAAGGCCTTTTTCAGGTTCTCTTTTATGCACAACAGGGAATTACCCTCCGGAGTTGAAGTTAAAAGAGTTATATGTACCTTATGAGAGCCCAGGAGCCTTTTCCCTCCTATTTCAAGAGCTTTAGCTATATTTTTCCCATCTCTGTCAGGGAAAGAAAGTTTTATGTCAGGTGAGGAATAATTGGAAACACCGGCAATTATAGCATAAAGTTCTGGTGGTTCATTATCTTTTTTCCCTTCCGCAATCCAGGAACATTCCACTCCTCCATTAGAAAGATAACCTTCCTTATTCCATGCCACCACACGGATTACATTTTGTTGTCCCGGGACAATTCCGGTCAGATCAAGTTCAAAAGAATTCTTACCTGAAGCATTTGCTATTTCTTTTTTATTGAGAAAGACCTGACTTCTTCCTATACCTCCGCCCTGATCAATTAATTTAATGATAAGTTTTTTATCCGGCCCGGGAGATTTTATCTGAATCTCCGGAAAAAGCTGTATTTCATTTAAGGAAAATATTTTTCTGGAAGGTTCATTATTAAACCCGGTTATTTTAGAAAGCAATCCAGGTTCATAATAACACTCTTTGAGTTGAAAAAGGTCCAGAGGAATATCTCCTGAAACAAAATGTATCTCTTTCATTCCCCTGAGAGTAGTATCAAAGCGGTAATCAGGTGTTATCACAGCCCAGTCTTCATCTTCTATAGAAATAAGACTGGCTAGCTCTTTGCCACTCTTTATATCCCAGAATTTAATTTTCATATCATTACCTGCTGTCGCTAATATAGTGCTATCGGGAGTAAAGGTAACTGAATTAATTAAATCAGAATGACCTTTAAAAGATCTTATTTGTTTACCTGAAACCATATCCCAGAGTAGAACACTGTTGTTTTTACTGCCTGTGGCCAGTAACTTACCATCGGGACTGAAAGCCAGAGGTGATAAAGCATCCAAATATTGTTGTTCCTTACCTGTATCTATATCCCAGAAGCTGACTGTCCTGTCCTGGAATGCGGAGGCCAGTGTTCTGCCATCAGGACTGAAAAGGACAGAAGTGCCACCCCGGGAAAAATTTTGAGAAATATTTTTAAAAGATCTGATCTCTCTGCCTGAAGTAATATCCCAGAGCATAACTACTGTTTTTTCTTTATTAAAGATACTATTTTCCAGACCTGTAGCCAGAATTTTTCCTGAGGGACTGAATGATATGGAAGTCACTAAAGATGGAAGCTCCCCTGTAACAGGACTCATTAAGATACCACCGGCCCTATCCCAGAGACTGAGTGTACGGCCTGTAGAAAGAGCTAATATCTTATCATCAGGACTGAAGGCAAAACTCAATACATAATCGGGAAAGTTATTCGGTAATAAGATTTCCTTACCATTACTCAAATCCCAGAGTTTAACCTTGAAGTTATTTCTTCCGGCAAGTATTTTACCATTATGACTGAACGCTATAGACCCTATCCAGTCAAATTCTTTTGAGGAAAGGGGATCTAAAGAAGAAAAAACACCTTCCATCTTTTCCAGAGGAGGAAGTACTTTACCTGTCTGAAGATTCCAGAGCTGAATTACTTTTTTCTCATCTGGAATATCATTTCTCATATTTTCAAAAATTCTTCTTCTTATTTCACTGGCTAAAATTATACCATTGGAGTTGAAGGTAATCGATGAAATAAGGTTAGCATAGCCTTCTAGAGTACGAATCTTTTTGCCATTGCCTCCGGGGGAATCGATTGTGCTCACATCCCATAATCTCAATGTATTATCATCACAGCCAATAGCAAGTGTCATACCATCAGGGCTGAAAGTAATCGGTTCAAAACCACAGGGAATTCCTTCCAGTTTATTAATTATTTTACCTGAGTTTATATCCCAGAGGTTAATTGTTCTGCCTCTCTCAACACTTGCCAGTATAGTACCTTCAGGGTCAAAGGCTACTGATAAAACACCTTCAGATTGTTTTGTTGTGAGTTCTTTTATCTCTTTACCTGTTTCTATATTCCAGAGCTTAATGGTATTATCCTCACTTCCACTTGCAAGTATGTTTCGATTGAATGCTATAGAATTAACCCAATTTTTATGACCTGAGAGAGTAAGAAATTCTCTGCCGTTACTATTACTCATAATCCATAATCTGACATCTTTATCTGTGCTTCCTGTGGCAAGTATTTTACTATCAAAACTAAAAGAAACTGCTAATACACTGGAATTATGGCCTTTAAGCGGCACAAATTCTTCCCCTGTTTCTATATTTAAAAGTTTTACTGTTCCATTTTCCGTTCCTATAGCCAGTAATTTGCCATCAGAACTGCAACTGATAGCCATTACACTTTCAGAAATGTTCCAGGAATTAATTACTTTTCCATCTGAGATATTCCATAGTTTTACTGTACCATCGGAGCTTCCACTTACAAGCATTTTTCCACCGGGTCTGAATATCACTGCATTAACCCCCAGTATATGGCCTTTAAAGATTCGAAGCTCTTTACCTGTTTTTACATCCCATAATATTATTGTATTATCTAAACTCCCACTGATCAGCAATCTTCCATCGGGACTAAAAGCTACCGAAGATACAGGAGCAGAATGACCTGCCTGTGTAACAAGCTCAAGTTGGCCGGCACAGGAAAAGGATATAAGGAACATATAGAAGAGTATAAAACCAATAATATATTTCATAATAAAAATAGTACAAAGTGAAAAGTGATGAGTGATGGATGAGAGGTATTCCACTTTTCACTCTTCACCCTTCACTCATCTCTCATCTACTGAATATCTGTATTCTACAATTAAAGGTATCTGAAATATAAATTCTTCCATTAACAGGACTCACTGCAATGCCTATAGGATGATAGAATTGCTCATTTGTAGAACCGGGCACACCATTTATACCAACAGTATCAATATAATTTCTGTCTGCATCAAACATCTGGACTCTGTGATTTCCACTATCCACTATAAAAATATTTCCCTGAGCGTCAAATCCTATATCACCGGGACGATTTAAATGAGTAGCATCATTACCGGGAACACCACTTTCACCTATGGTAGCCAGATAGTTGCCGGTAGAATCAAATATCTGTACCCTGCTATTCTCCCAGGAATCAGTAATAAAGATATTATTATTTTTATCAATTCTTACTGTCGATGGGGCAAGAGAACCAAAATGTGCATTATCATTACCCTTCTGCCCTTCTGTTCCTATCGTTCCAATACAGTTTCCTTCGGGAGATAATTTGCGAAGACAGAAATTTCTGTTATCACATACAAAAATATTTCCAACCAGGTCTACTGAAATACCAAGAGGTGTATTGAATCTGGTAGTGGCATCACCTGAAAAACTGCGTAAAAAATTACCATTAGAGTCAAAAATTACAATCCTTTTATTAATACCACCATCAGCAATATAAACATTATCACTGGCATCTACAGCAATACCACCCGGAGCATCCAGAAAAATTCCATCTGCTACCTTTATAGTTGCTACATAAGTATTATGTACATTAAATTTTTGCACCCTGTTATTCATGGTATCAGTCACATACAGATTACCCTTACTATCAAAAGCCAGACCTTCAGGGCGATTGAAATGACTGTTATCACTTCCTCCTACATTGGCTTCTCCTATAGTAGCCTTATAACTGAAAGCTGAATTATTGTAGGCTGTAAGATTAAAATCTTTAATTAATTCCATACCATCCTCTACATTAATTAAAGCAGTGGAAAGAAGGCTTCCAGAAGAAGCAATAACAGTTAAGGCGTTATGTGCAGGAACTTCAGGTAAAACATAATTTCCACTCTCATCTGTTAAAGTATAATAAGTAGTACCGGTCACTTCAACTCTGGCATTAGACACAGCTTTTTCATTGGCCACAACTTTTCCCCTGAGTGTACCGGAACCGGGTGTTATTATAACTGAACTGATGGCAGAGTAAGTATTCTTATATATTGCCTGAATGTCTGCATGTATTGCATATCTTCCCTTAATATTAACACCACTATCATCAACAGCATCTATAGTATTTGTTATTGACATTAATAATCCCGTATTGGGATCAAGATAAATATAACCATTATTATCTATCCACCGGAGAGTTCCATTTACAATAACTGCAATTTTATTTCCTTCCGTTCCCAGAGGAGACTCATATATCTTCCAGGTAACTTCAGATGGTTCTATAGTACGATTATTCCCTGTTATACCATAGGCATAAAGCTGATGAGAACGCCCTTCTATAATTCGCAAAAAAGCATCCTGTGGAGGAGTTATATAAAATTGTCCTGTATTTACAGGGCTTTCATCGATCTTTTCATAACTTACGGGCACTTCCTGCTCAAGTGCCACAAAATTCGACTTACTGGCATTAAGCTTTATAAGACCATCCGGTAAGTCATTAAAAACAAAATAACCTTTCTCATCTGTTACTGCTGAAGTATTGGAACCTTCTATATTCACTGTGACACCACTTAAAGGTGCGTTTAACACCTTTCCAGTCAATTTTAGAAGGATCCTCCTTTATAATTATCATACCTGGTGTATTAACTGTTTGAGAAGATCCAATTTTATTCTCACTCAGTATCGGAATACAGGCAAAACCCCATTCGGAAGTAAAAACACTGGTTACAAGAGCAAGAAAAGCACCGCAACCTGCTACTTCCATTAATAAAATTGCAGCAATACACACTGTTAACAAAAATTTGAAAAGAAAATATTTTGTTCTACCAGTCATTAATTTTTTCTCCTTTCTTTTATTTATCATTGTCTTTCAGTTTTTCCTGAAGCTTTTCCAGAAGTCTTTTCACTTCTTTTGCGAGATTCCCTTCCGGGTTAAGTTTGAGATAAATTTCACATTCCTCCTTAGCTTTCTCATATTCCATATCTTTTGCATAAATACGTCCAAGAGCATAATGGATAAGAGGATAATCAGGATTTATCTTTTTTGCTTCCTCTATGTTTTCCATTGCCTTATCATACTTATTCTTCTCTCCATAACACATGGCTATATTTATATAAGACTCTATAATCAAAGGACTTTCCTTATCTCTTTCAAAAGGATTCATATAATCTGTTAATTTAAGGACTTCTTTAAATTCATGTATAGCCTCATCTAATTTCCCCTGAAGTGTATATAAATGACCTCTGAAAAAACGGGCTGCAGGTTCATAATAATACCTGTCACAAAGACTATCAAGGTATTCTGAAGCTTTATCTAATTGATTTCTGAAGATATATATCTTACTGAGATTTAAAGAAACATTTATATAATGGGGTTGAACATCCAGTACTCTCTTATAATCATCTATAGCTTTTTTCCATAATTCCCAGGCCTCCTCTTCTGCTCCACTATAATAAGCAAATAAACCCTCATAGGTATAAGAAGCACCACGGGCTACATAACCTTCAATTAAAAAAGGATCTAATTCAATAGCTTTTTCGCTTTTTTGTATAGCCTCCTGAAGTAATATTCTATCACCGGTCTTAAAATATCCTGCTTTCTGAGTATAAGCCTGGGCCAGGGCCGCATAGGCCAGAGCAAAATTCGGATCGATATCTATAGCATATTTAAATTTTTCTATAGCTTCATCATTCTCCTTTGAAATATATTTGAAATAAAGATAGCGTCCTTTTGCATAAGCCACATAAGCATTACCAGATTTAGTAAAATCTTTATTAACCGAGATTTCCTCTTTGTGAGTCAATGCAACAGGTATGGCTTTTGTAATTGTCACAGCTATTTCACGCTGAATTTTATTTATAGGTTCAATATTTTTTTCTATATTTTCAAGACTACCCTCTACAGGTTCACTTATAAAGAGATCACTTATATCATTTTCTTTTTTTCTGAGATCAAGAATCTGAGCACCTACTCTAAAATGTTCTTTTCCTGTCTCTATATCTCCCAGTATTACTATATCAACCTTTAACATATGTCCAAGTCTGGTGGCAAGCTCTTTTGTTATCAATTCATTTTCTCTGATGCCGAGCTTTCTTTTTACTTTCTCAAGCTGAGGTCTTTCTATAAAATGGAGTCCTTCTATAGTGGACAGTTTTGTCACGGTCATATCGGCAAAAGAAAAACCTATATAACGAACTTTAGGATTATCAGGAATAATATCAAAAGAGTTTATTGTAAGCACATTTAAATCCATTGATCGGCAATTGTTAGTTTCCATATTTGTTTCATATATTTGAAACAAAAAAAAGAAGAAAACAAAAAATAATATAATTAAAAAAAACTTCCCTTTCACAAAGATCACTCCTTTTTTTAAAATTATTAATTAATAGGCACAGAAATTTGCATTATTGTTAAATTATTAGCTTCAGTAAATATAAACCTGTTTAAAACTATCAGCAATCAGCTTAAGGAATAAAGCTGAAAGCTAAAGGATAATAGCTAATAATAATTTAACCTTTAGCTCTATTGTCCAGTAATCTTATAATAATCTATAAGAAAATAAATTTCAATATCTAAAGAAAAAAAAAAATTTATAAGTAATTCTGAATGAAAAACCTTGACAAATTACAGGTATTTGAGATAATTATATTTATGAATTAATCTTAAAGAAAGAGGTATAAATTCAAATGCGTATTTTGTATATATTATTACTAATAACTTTAATATTTTCCGGATGCCAGAAACAAAATTCAGGTGAGCCCATTTTAGTAGATGGTTCTACAACAATCTTTGAACTGAGCAAAGACTGGGCAGAGGCTTATATGGCAAAAAATCCAGGAACAAAAATTCAGGTCTCTGCAAACGGCACAACTAAAGGTATAGCAGACTTTCTGAATGGGAAAATTGACATAGCCGAATCTTCCAGAAAAATCAGTGAAGAAGAAATCCTGAAAGCCAGAGAAAAAGGTGTTGATGTAGGTGAATTCTACGTAGGATTTAATATTTATGCTGTAGCAGTACATCCTGAAAATCAAGTTAAACAATTAGATAAAAACCAGATTAAAGATATATTTTCAGGTAAAATCACTAACTGGAAAGACACTGGAGGGAAAGATTCAGAAATTAAGGTTCTCTATAGAGAAATACCCACCGGAGAATATGATTACTTCCTGGAAAATTTTATACATTTGAGTGGAAATATCGATATAAATAAAACACTTTCCCATATTAAAGTTTTAAAAACACAGGAAGACATAGTGAAAGAAGTGGCAACTAACGAAAATGCCATAGGCTACTTTTTTCTGAACTATCTGGATAATACAACTAAAGCCATTGCTGTAGCCAAAGAGAAAGATGGCACTTACTTAACACCTTCTGTAGAAAATGCTCAAACAGGTGATTATCCAATTTTAAGACCCTACTATATGTATATAAGCAAATATGCAAATAAACCTATAAGAGATTTTGTAGATTTTACATATAGTCTTGAAGGTACAGAAATAACTAAAAAGAATGGATTTGTACCTGTTCCTCTTCCTGAAGATAAAAATAGAGAAGCTCTCTTTGAATATATATAAAGGGAAAAGTGAGAAGTGAAAATCCCTTCTTTTCATTTTTTACAAATCCTTGTAGAAAGCTATAACTTATGGAAATAATAGACATAGAATTTCTCAAGAACTTGACCCTGAAAGCAGGGAAAATAGCTCTGAAATATTTCGGCAGGGTAATACCCCATGAAAAAAGTGATAAAACCCTTGTAACAGAAGCAGATATAAAGCTTGATGAATTCATAACTCTGGAAATTAACAAAAAATATCCCTATCACCTTATCCTGAGTGAAGAACTTGGCAGAAAAAAGGGAGAAGTAAAAGAAAACATTGTGTGGGCAATAGATCCACTGGATGGAACTGCTGCATTTTCTTCCGGTCTTCCTATCTGGGGTATTTCCATAGGAATCTTAATAGATAATATTCCAACTTACGGGGCTTTCTACATACCTGTTACAGACGAGCTGTATTATTCAGACGGCAGATCTTCATATCTTTGGAATCAAAAAATAAAAGTCTCCAAAATTAGTTTGGATGAAAATACCTTTCTTGCTGTACCCTCTGATGCTCACCGTAGCTTTGATCTGAAGAACTTTCCCGGGAAAACCCGCTCTATGGGAAGTATAGCCGCTCATATATGTTATGTTGCAAGAGGAATCGCAGCAGGAGCTATAATGAGAGGTCATATATGGGATATAGCAGCAGGTGATGCCATATTGAGAAGTGCAGAAGGAGAAACAACTTATTTAGATGGTATGCAACTGGAATGGGAAGAATTATATTCCTGTAAAAAAGCAAAAAAAACCTGTATAGCTGCTGGAAAAGAAAATTATAAAGAACTAATCGGCTTTATTAAGAAATAACCTGAACTTAAGGGTTTAAGCTTATCCTTACTGTAAAATTTCATATTTAACCCTTATCAATACAGATCAATTGAAAGATAATTAAAGTTATATTATCTTTTCCACCTCTTTCATTTGCCAGGTTTACTAATTTAGCTGTAATCTTATCGAAATCGGTGGAAGAAGTTATTATCTGGTGAAATTCTTCATTAGAGAAATAATCCCATAAACCATCACAGCATATTAAAATTATATCACCAGGGTTAAGACATTCTTCATAAGTTGCAATTTCTATAGGATGATTCGGTCCAAGACTTCTGTAGATAAGATTCTTATGGGGATAATTCTGTGCCTGTTCAGGAGTAAGCTGACCCATTTTCAATAGACGATTTACAAGGGAATGATCTTCTGTTATCTGTCGTATCTCTTTTGTATTAATAAGATAAGCTCTTGTATCACCAACATGTCCTATGAGCAGTCTATTTCCTATCAATAAACCTGCTGTTATAGTTGAACCCATACCTTCTCTGGAAGGATCTTCACGGGCATAGTTATATATTATTTCATTTGCATATTCAAGAGCACCTGAAAGAACTTTAATGTCAACAGGGAAATCGCAATTCCTTTTAAGAAGATTTTCTGTTATCCTGGCAGTTACATGTCTTATAGCCAGAGAACTTGCTACTTCTCCATCACTCATACCACCCATTCCATCTGCTACGATAAACAAACGGGGCTGTAGAAACTCAGAACATTCATTCATAGTAAGCTGCATAGTAAGCATACTATCCTGATTTATTTCCCTGACCTTTCCAACATCAGTTCTCATAGAGCCCCGAATACGTATATAAGCCTTTTTTTCTACAACAGTATTTTCATCATTACCTTCAGTAATCTTACTTTCTTCTTGTTTTTCAATTGTACTATCAGGAGAGATCAATCAATTATACCCGGTTAGCCTTTTATATATTAAACCGGGTAATCACCTCCTTAAATTCTAGCTATAAAATTTATTTTATAATTTTAACATATTTTTATCTTAATTAGAACAAATTTTTAAAAAAATTTATTTTTTATGATATAATTTTATAATTATGGACAAACTGGAAAAAAAACTTCTCTACAAAATAGGACTGGCAAATAAAAACTTCTCTATGTTTCAGGGAGGAGACAAAATTCTGGTATGCTTCTCAGGAGGAAAAGATAGCTGGACACTTCTTCACCTCTTAAATATCCTGAAAAAAAAACTGCCTTTTTCCTATGAACTTATGGCAGTTAATATAAATCCTGGTTTTGAAGAATACAGAACAGATATACTGGAAGAAGCTTTAAACTCCAGAGGATATAATTATCATATAGAAAAGACCTGTATAATTGATATTATAAAAGCAAAAATGAAAAGACCGAGTTACTGTTCCTTCTGCTCTCGTCTGAGAAGAGGTATCTTATATGATATGGCAAAAAAATTTAAATGCAATAAAATAGCCCTTGCCCATCATGGAGACGACTTTATAGAAACACTTCTTCTAAATCAGTTTTTTATAGGGAAAATAAAAGCTATGCCTGCGAGATTATACGCTGATGATGGAATAAATATTGTTATTCGACCTCTTGTTTATGTAGAAGAAAAAGATATAATTAAATATGCTGACTATATGAAATTTCCTCTTATAGAATGTAGATGTCCGGGATGTGACAGTTACAGCTCAAAAAGAATTATGATAAAGAAATTGCTTTTAAAACTTCAAAAAGAAGTTCCTGAAATAAAAAGCAGCCTACTTAAATCACTCTCCCATGTGGAACCCCGTTATCTCCTGGATAACTCAATCAAAAATGTAGATTGATATATTAAGAATTATATGTTATATTAGAACAAATTTTTACTCAAAGGTGTTTTTATTATGAAGGAAAAAGAAGAGAGTTTTACTATTGAAGAATGTAATTCTCTTATTGAGCTGGTGCTGAAAACGACTGTTACAGGCCTTATTATTAAAGATAAAGATAATAATATCCGATTTGTAAATAAATCCTGGGAAGAAAAACATGGAGATTGCAGAGGAAAAAAATGCTTTGAATATCTCAAAGGCAGGATTCCTAAGTATGATGATTGCAGTGGAACAAAAGTAATTGAAAGTGGTGAAACTTTTATTTCCGAAGAATATCTTCCATGTGACAATAGACTTTATGAGGTAAAAAGACAGCTCTTTGAAATAAGTCCCGGTAAAATAATGTTAGCAGAAGTATTTGTTGATATTACTGAACGTAAAGAGGTAGAAGAAAGAGCCTGTACCTTCTCTTCCATAGTCGAACAGAGTCCAAGTGCTATTGTGATTACTGATACCTGTGGAAAAATTGAATATATAAACCCCAAATTTACCTGTTTAACAGGTTATACAATGGAAGAAGTAAAAGGTAAAAACCCACGTATTTTGAAATCAGGGGAAAGTACCTCTGAGGAATATAAGGGACTCTGGAATACTATAAAAACAGGGAAAGAATGGCGTGGAGAATTTCATAACAGAAAGAAAAACGGTGAACTCTACTGGGAATCTGCTTCTATTTCTCCTCTGAGAAACCTGAAAGGAGAGATAACTCATTTTCTTGCAATAAAAGAAGATATTACAGAACGTAAGAAAATGGAAGATGAACTCAGAAGAGCAAAGGAACAGGCAGAAGTAGCAAACCGTGTTAAGGGTGAATTTCTTGCCAATATTTCTCATGAACTCAGAACACCTATGAATTCCATTCTTGGTTTCTCAAAAATGTTAGTAACTAAATCCACTGAAAATCTAACAGAAAAACAGATTAAAGGTTTACATATGATAAATGAAAGTGGCGAAAAACTATTAAAATTAATAAATCATATACTGGAATTAGCCAGATTGGAAGGAAGAAAAACAGAACTAATACTCGAAGTATTTCCCCTGGAAGATATAATTTTAGAGGTAGAGGCTTTTACCAGAAATATTATAAAAGATAAAATTACTTTTTCTATTCATAGAGGAGAGAGTTTACCTGTATCAATCTTCTCTGATAGGAAAAAAATTGTCCAGATTCTTATAAATCTTTTATCAAATGCAATAAAGTTTACTCATAAAGGAGAGGTAAATTTTACTATATACAGAGATGAATCTGGAATTGTCTTTTCTGTTAAAGATACCGGTGTAGGTATAGAACAGGAAAATATAACCCGTATATTTGATGATTTTAAAAAGCTCGGTAAAGGAGAAGCTAAAAATTATGCCGACGGAGGCCTTGGGCTGGCTACAAGTAAAAAACTGGCCTTAATGTTAAATGGTCAAATTAATGTTGAAAGCACTCCAGGGAAAGGATCTAATTTTTCTTTTACTATTCCTTATTTTAAAATCTAAGAGAGGAAGAATTTTAAGAAATGGATAAAAATGATAAAATCTTAATTGTTGATGATGAACCGGCAAACTTATTCTTACTCGAATTAATTCTGGAGGACAATTACACCATAGTAAAAACAAATAATGGCCGGGAGGCTTTAGATCTTATTGAAAAAGAAGTGCCTGATTTAATTCTACTTGATATAATGATGCCGGGAATGGATGGTCTTGAAGTCTGCAAAGCAATTGTAAGTAATGAACTTACAAAAGATATTCCCATAATTCTTGTAACTGCCAAAATCCAGGATGAAGATGTAGAAAAAGGTCTCAACCTCGGTGCTACTGATTATATTAAAAAACCAATTTCTGACGTTGAACTCAAAGCCAGAGTAAAATCGGCTCTCAGAATAAAACATCGTGAGGATGAACTTAAAAGATTAAATAAAATAAAAAATGATTTTATAAGAATAATTTCTCATGATATCCTTTCTCCTTTTACCGGTATTCTCAGTAGCAGCAATATATTACTGAATAAAGATTTCGGTAATCCCCTGAATGAAATTCAGAAAGAGTTAATAAAAATTATTAACGGTTCTGCTCAGAAACAACTCAATTATGTTAAGGATTTACTGCTATTAGCCCTTCAGGAAAGAGATACATTTAATCTGGATTTAGAAGAAATCCCTCTTAAAAAACTAATTGATGAATCAATAGACATCCATAAATTTTCAGCTCAAAGGAAAAATATCTCCCTTATAAATAATATATCAGATAATATTATTATGAAGTTAGATATGAATAAAATAGCCCAGGTATTCAACAATCTGATTAATAATGCAATTAAATTCACTCAAAAAGGAGGACAGGTTGATATTTTCTCTGAAAGAAAAGAAGATAAAATCTTTATCTCTGTAAAAGACAATGGTACAGGAATGAAAGAAGAAAAAATAAATGAATTATCAGGAGAAGGTAAGGTTTACTCCACTCCCGGAACTGATGAAGAAGTAGGGACCGGTCTTGGATTAAAAATATGTAAAAAAATCCTGAAAGCCCATAATGGGACTATTTTGATTGATTCAAAAGAGGGAGAGGGGAGTACTTTTACTATGGTTTTGCCACTGTAATCCTATTTTATCAATTCTTTGGTAGTTGTTGATATTTCCCAGACAGCAAACTCTCTTTTATATACATAATAATCTATCATACCAAGGAGTCTTGAGTAAAGTTCCAGAATTCCTACACCGGGAATCCAGAAGATTTTTTTAAAGCCAAATCTATTATAACTCTTTAACAAAATTTTAAATATTCTTAAAGAATTCATTGTGGAAACTTCATAACCGAATTTTCTTTTAATTGCCAGATGACCTGCAAAGATTCTCCTTCTGGATCTTATAAAATCACTTATATTTTCAGCACCTTTGTTTAAAACTATAGCTTCAGGAATATATTGGATCAGAAAACCCTGTCCTTTTACTAAAGGTTCAATAGATGCTTCATCTACAGATGTACTTTCGGGAATCTTATAGAAGATATTTCTAAAGGCAATGAGTTCACCCATTTTAGGATAATAAATACATAATTGATGATGTAATTCCCAGAGAAGATGGACACAAAAACCAGTAAAATCATTATTTTTATTTACAGGCACAGGATGGCCTCCTGTCATACCCACATCGGGATTTAAAAAAGAAAGAACCAGTTTTTCTATAGTATCTTCCTGTGGTATAGTATCGGCACTTTCCATAACAAGTATCTTTTCAGTTGCTTCCCGAAGAAAGAGATTTACCGCCGAAGCTTTCCCTTTTCTTTCCTTTTGGACTATGAGACGAACCCTGGGATCCTCTGAGATATAACGTCTTACAATCTCTTCCGTATTATCAATACAACCGCTGGCTACTACGATTATTTCTTTTATACTAACAGAGTTTAATTTTTGACCCGATAAAGCCTTCAGTAGATGTTCTATATTAGCCGCCTCATTATAAGCCATTATACCAATACTGCAACTTAAGCTTTTATCTTCAATATCATGTGAGGGAAATTTGTTCATAAATTTACATCTATTTTCTTATTTTCTTGCAATAACTCCATTATGATGAGCAAAAAATATCTTCAAAAATGCCGGAAAATATCTTTCTATAAAACTCAATCTCTTCATAAGTTTTTCAAACTTTCTGTCATTTGAAAAATATGGCAGATTTTCTACTGTATAAGAATGTGTTTTATATCTATCTTTTGCCCTTTTCATAAGCCAGGTTTTTAAAAAAGGCAGAAGATTACCTATTACCTCTTCTATGGGTTTATCTATATCAGGCCAGAAAGGTACATCTACAAGAAAGGTCTGTAAAACTTTCATCCCTCTTTTTTCAAGAGCCGTCTGAATTCTTTCAGCACTCATATAATTTATACTGCCATGTATCCAGGGATCTCCTGAAAGGATATGATCAATCTTATGAAGTAAAAAACCATAATTTAAGAAATTGGGTACGATAATAAGGACATATCTCTTTGAAATTCTTATCATTTCATCTATAAGACTTTCAGAATTTAATATATGGATAACACAGAAATTCCATACCAGATCAAATGATTCATCGGGATGAGAAAGCTGAAAGTTTTCCGATAGAGAAAACCTGGCATCAAGATTAAGTTTTTCATAAACACCCCGGGCAATTTCTAGCTGTTTTACAGAAGGAAGAGATAGAGTAACTCTGCAATTTCTTTTAGCAAAGGTAATACTGTTTAAACCCTTGATGCCTGCCATTCCATCTCCGGGGCCTTCCAGAACTGTTAGAAAGTCATGGACAAAATATAATCTTTCCAGAAGTTGTGCAAGAGACCATCTTTCATAAGGTATGCCCAATCCTAAATCTTCTTCTCTTTCAATGGTTAACATAGGGTAATTCATAAAAATGTCTCCTTAAATCGTGATGGGTGATGGGTGATAATCTTTCACTTCTCACTTCTCACGCTTTTTATATTCTCTTACTGTTTCCTCAATTCCTTTTTGAATTTCAATTTCCGGATTATATCCCATAGAAAGAGCTTTTGAGACATTAAAATCCTGATTAAGACTCATTATATCCACTTTAGAAAGGGAAACAAAAGGTTCTTTTTCCGGAAAAATGAGAGAATAAAATTTTTGATATATAAAAGCCACCAGAAAAGCTAATACTCGTGGAATCATTAAAGACGGTATTCTAACATTTAACTCTTTCCCTATGATTTCTATTATCTCAGAAAGAGTAAGAGAATTTCTGTCTGCAATTATAAAGGTCTCGCCGGTTTTACCATTAAGGCCAACTTTAATTAATCCCTGACAGAGATTATCTATATGAACCATATGAATTTTATTTTTTCCATTACCTGTAATCAAAAATCTTTTCCTCTTTATGAGTCTTATGAGTTTATAGAGAAAACCGTCTATGTCACCGGGACCGTATACGATAGAAGGACGGACTATAATACAATTTTCATATTTCCGGCAAAGTTCTTCAGCTCTGGCTTTGGAGATATGATAGTTGCCTTTCGGCTTAAGGGGAGAATTCTCATTAAGATCTGTTCCAAAACCCATAACACCCACAGTAGAGCAAAATATAAATTTTCGAATATTTCGGGAAGCCTCTAAGAGTTTTCCTGTAAGTAAAACATTTGCTTTTTCATACTCTTTATAAGGAAGATATTTTTCTCCTCTTAAAGCAGCAAGATGAAAAACCACATCTATATCTAAAAGAGCTGATTTAAAGAAAGAATTATCGAAAAGATTTCCCCGGAGGATCTCTATCCTTTTATCCAGATTACTGATATTTGAAGACTCTCTTACAATACATCTTACATAATTTCCATCTGAAAGAAGTATTTCAGTCAATCTTTTCCCTACAAAGCCTGTGCCGCCTGTAATCAGAATTTTCATAAAATCATTTTAACGGAGTTCTGTTTTGAAGTCAATTATAGAAAAACCTGATGGGTAATGTGTGAAGATAACCCATTACGTTTTACGCTTTACTCATTACGTCT
This sequence comes from Bacillota bacterium, assembly GCA_022704525.1. Taxonomy (GTDB): domain Bacteria; phylum Vulcanimicrobiota; class SpSt-956; order SpSt-956; family JAKJGF01; genus JAKJGF01. Next base: position 26,253 of record JAKJGF010000014.1, read on the forward strand.
TTTCACCTTTCACTTTTCACTTCTATTGTCACAGATATAATTTTTTTGTATAATTAATAAAATTTTAAATAAAAAGGTGAAAAAATTATGAATAATTTCTCAAATCTAAATTCCATAATAAAATCCTCTTCAAATCCAAAAAGAAAAGATAAGATCACCTATATGATTCCGAAAGCCTGGACAATTGATCCTCTCAGAGGTGCAGACCATCTTCAGGAATTGGTTTCATCAGGAGAAATTACCAGACCTGTAGCCATAGAATCTCCTTATAAATTAATAGAAACAGCCCTTAAGAGAATATTAGATTATAATAAAAAACAGGCCTCTCATATAGAACAAGAAAAAAAAGAAATTGATTTACAGACAGGTCGGGGTATTACAGCAGTTAATGGTCTCGCAAGGGTTCTTTCTATGTATGACCATGACGGTGATGGTTTTATCGGCTCAAATCAAAAAGAGAATATTATCCTCAATAAAGATGGAATCTGTGAGATGGGAACCTTTATAAAAAACATTCTTATTCTTCCCTATCTTAAAGCACTGGGTTTTAACACTGTCCATCTTCAGCCCATAACTGAAATCGGTCTTTACGGTCATAAAGGAAATCTCGGTTCACCCTTTGCCATTCGTGATCCCTTTTCTATAGATCCGAATCTCGCTGATCCTCTTTTCGAGGAGAATGCAGAACAACAATATATGGCTTTTATAGAAGCCGCTCATGCTCTGGGCATAATGGTTGTCCAGGAAGTAATACCCAGAACCCTTTCAATAGACTCAAAAATTCTGGAGAACCATCCTGAATATGGCTACTGGGTAAAAGAAGGTTCTGCTAAAAGAATGCCCAGGTATTACCATCCTGATTATGAATATGCCACGTCCGAAGGAAAGAGAAGATTTTCTGATAATAAGTCCTTTGAAGCCTGGTTTTACAGTGAATATCAGGATAAAATTTATAGCGGGAAATACTCTGTTTATGACCTTATAGATGTAAACCTTACAGATCCTGAATATGCAAGTTTCTTTATGGCCACACCTGATACTGTAAAAAGAGAAGAAAAAACAGGAAGACTCATAGGATATTATAAAGATCAATCTCTTCATTCGGAGGTATTCCCTGCCTTCTGCGATACGCCTTTTGAAATTCAACCTTTCTGGCAGGATGTAACTTATCTTCGTCTCTATGAAGATAAACACGGTGATCTGCCTCTTGTAAGGCCTCTGTCTTTCGTTACTGCAAAATTCTTTAAAGATGTAGAACCGCAAATAGAAAAAAAATATAGAAATCAACCTGTATGGGATATGATTACAGGTTATTTCGATAAATTCAAAAATATGGGTGTAGACGGTTTCGTACTGGATATGGGGCATGCTCTCCCTTATGATCTAAAAAAAGCCATTAAAGATGTACTTCCCAATGTATGGGAAGAAAATCTGGCAGCACCCTTTTCCTTCCTTGCAGAAACTCCAATAGTAATAACAGGTAAAGTTTTTGCCTATGGAGAACCAGGATATAACAATAAAGAAGAAATGAAATACTATGAAGAAAATCCCCAGGAAACCATACTTTACCACATAAAAAATATACGCCGTCTTTTTGAAGAGGTAGCAGAATTTGATTCCTATAAAGGTAAAATGTTCGGTTTCCCTGATAACTATAATACAAAACGTATAGGTCAATCCACGGCTACAAGAGATTTATTAAAAGCTCCCTGCAGAGAAGGAACAGCTATTCCTGACTTTACGAGGGCACCTGTTAACCAGGGAAAAGCACGAAAGATTTCTCTTCTTTACTATACACTTTTCAGGGTATTTTCCGAAAAACCTGATTCACCCTTTCTCTTTAATCCTGTTTTCGGCACAGAATTTGTAGCAACTTCTACTATAAATGTGGGTTTAAATACCCATATAGCCGAAGCAAATCAATTTTTTGATTATATGAGTGACGAAGAACAGCAGTTAAAGCCTGAAGCAGAAAAATTACTCTTAATGAGTAAACCGGATAAATCAACAGGTGAATGGACAAATGACCATCACTTTATAGGAGAAATCCTTGAAGTAAATTGTGCTATTCAGAAGTTAAAACCACTTTTAATTACACATAAACATCTTGACGTTTTAAATACCAGAAGGAGTGAAATTTTATTCCTCTCTTTATCTTCTCCTGAAGAATCCGGTGAACACCTGGCGATAGTATCAAATCTGGATTTAGAAGAAGAACATTCAGTGGAATTACCTTTTGTTATAAGACGATATTATCTGAACAGACCAGATTATTCTCCTGAGGAAGGAGAAAAGGGACAGGTAAAACTTTCTCCCGGCCATATAACAATCTTTACATATTAAATATTGAACAGTGAGACTGTTCACTGTCCAATATTTACATTTTTTAAGGAGGTGGAGGACGGGACGTAACAGGTGAAACGTGAAGTGTAAAAAGTGAATGATGATAATTGATTATAACCACATAGTAACTCAAGTAATCTTTGCCTGTTTTCAAGATAATTTATTTTACTTTTCATCGTTCCTTTTCACTTCTTTTCATCACCCGTCATTTTATGAAAACAGAAATTATACTTGTAAGACACGGTGAAACAGAAGCCAATATAATGAATGTTTTTCGAGGGCAACTGAATGTAAACTTAAATGAAAACGGTCTGAAACAGGCAGAAGAACTAGGCGAGGTTCTACAAAAAAGAGAGATAAAAGCAATCTATTCTTCACCTTTAAAACGCGCTCTTGAGACTGCAAATATTATAGCCCGGAAGCACAATATGGAAGTAAAAATACACGAAGGCTTTAATAATATAAGTCTTGGAGAGTGGGAGGGAAAATCAAAAGAAACTATACAAAAAAACTATCCTGAGTTCTGGCATCAGTGGGTATATGATACAGAAAATATAGAAATACCGGGAGGAGAGAAACTCTCTCAAGTAAGAGACAGAGCTTTTATGACTCTTAAAGAACTGATCCAGGACAATAGAGGAGAGACTTTTATAATAGTCTCTCACCGGTGTGTTCTTAAAGTTCTTCTTTCTGCCGTCCTGGATATAGGAGGAAAATATTTCTGGAAAATTTATCTGGATAATGCTTCTTACAGCACAGTGAAATATGATGATGAACAGGGATTTTCTGTTACACTCCTTAATGAAACCTGCCATTTATCAAAAAAGGCCTATGAAGAATTTTAACCGGTGGTTACGTATGTTGCACAGCCAAAAGAAAAGAGTTTATAGTCCAGAAGGCAGGATTCAGAAGTGGCAGGACTTATTCTGAGTCCTGGATTCTGCTTTCTTTGGATCTTCATAAAAATTCACTTTACTCCTCTTTAACATGCAGGGGTAAGTAATTCCTGCCCGGTGCTTCGCCATTACAATGATATATGGAAACCTTGCAACAGATCCGCTATTATTCCATATGTTTCAATATTACATACTTTAAGTTTATTAAATAATTTTTTAGATGCCGTGGGAACATCTTCATTCCTGTAAGGAGAAAATCTGACGAGATATTTCATTGTATCTTCTGCTACTTCATCATCAGCAGCAACTGTTAACCTGTAAAGATCTCTTAAATTCTTAATAAAATAGAAATACTTCTTGAGAATTTCTATTTTATCTTTGTATTTAATATTCTTTTGTGAAAGAATATTAAATACATTATCACATATATTTTCTCTTATTTGAAACTTTGCCTTGGCAATAAGAAGAAAATTCTCTATATCTCTAAGACCTCCGCGACATTCCTTCAGATTAATAGATTCCTTCATAAGTTTTTTCTGAGCAATATGCCTGGCTTTCATATCTTTTATCATCTGTGAAATATATTTCTCAGATTGTTCAAATATATAAGGTCTTATTATTCTATCAACAAATTCATATTCAATTTTTCTGCTTCCTATAAGTAATTTTGAACCCAGAAGTTGAGATTTATCTATAAAATGTTCATCATCCTGTTCCTGTTGAAAATATTCTTCAAGTTCTGAAAGCATAGTAATATAATGACCAAAATGCTCTGCAAATCTGTAATGTGGCAGCATACCTCTTTTTATGATCTCAGAATTCATCTTGATTATTATTCTGGAAAGAATCTTTCTCAGATTTTCATCATCTGAATCAAGTAAAACTATTACATCAAAATCATCTACATAGGCCTGTTCTCTTGCATGACCTCCTGCTTTATAAATTCCAAAAAGATCATCAGTAATAATTTTATGTCCTTCCTGATTTTCAATTTCTTCCTTACATATAAGAAATAAATGTGTAAGATAATTATCAGAAAATTCTGTAAATTCAGCATTTATCTGCTCTAAAGGAGCACCCTCAAAGGTAAGCATAGCTACTCTTACAAATTCAAAATTATAATAATCTCCCAGTTCAGTTTTCCTTTCCTTAATCAGCTCTATATCTTCAAGTACTCCAAATACACCAACATTTATCTCTTTAAGCTTTTCAGGAGAACTCAGGAATTTAACATATTCAGGAAGTTTTTCAAGTATACTGTAAAAAAACCCTTTAAAATAGCTGCTTGTAGAATAATATAATAAACATAAGTGTTTTAAGTTATCAAGTATTTCATTCAACTCGGTAGCAGTCTCTCCATCTAAAGCCATTTCAAAAATTTTCACATCTTCAGAATCAATTACCATAAGATAGTCATTTACAAGAGCAGGATCATCACCAAATAATTCAGCTATTCTATTAGTCACATCATTAAAATCAGGAAGAAGCTTTAAAAAAACCCTGTTAAATTCAAGGAAAAGTTCCTTTCCCCCGTAATTCCTGCCAAACTTAAAAAGTGCTCTGAAAGTCATAAAAAGAGGATAAAAGGAATATTTCCCCACAGATACATAACTTTTTATAAGTATCTCTTTTCTCCAGGGTGTTAATAGATTAAAATCCTTTATATATCTCTTTAAAACCTTTCCATCAGGTTCTAAAAGTACTTCTAGAAGATCATCCCAGTAAGTATTTCCTTCAAAAAAACTCCCTCGCTTTATATATTCAAAGGCTATATTCATCTTTCGTTTTTCTTCTTTTTTTGGTTTTAATGTCTTAATGGCAGATAATGGAAATAAAGCAACCGTATCACTTACGTGAGTTTGAAATCTTCCTACCATAGGAGTCGATTTATTAAGGGCCACAGAATTTATCGAAGGTTCTTCCTTTTCGCTTTCCTTTATCAATTCAGAAAAAACTGTTATACGTCTGAGATGAGAACTGAACCTGTCAAAAAGAACTACTGCTATTTCATGGGATTTTCTTACCTGAACTTGATAATCGTGGACAACATCATGCCAGGGTCTTATTGCACCGATCTGTTCATAACCAAGGAAGGTGGCAATTCTATCCATGTTATCAAATACATAACCTTCATTGAGATTTATATCTTCATCCTGAACTATAAAAAGCTGATAAATATATCTGAATATTTCTACAGAGCTCAGAGCTTCTTCCAGCTGATTATAGAGTTCTTCCTCTTCCTTGTCCAATTCCTTGAGTTTCTCGAGTATATCCCAGCCATTGACTTCATCAAGGCCCCAGACAATTTTAGCTAAATATATAAATCCTTTAAGCATTCTTATACTGTCAAGTTTCGGATTTAGATAATCTTTTTTAGGACTCCTTAATAACAATGAATGAATTTCTCCAAGTATCCCTCTTATATAAGCTTCATGATATATGTTATTTCCATAAGGTTTATAAAAATACCTGTATACTATATCTCTTCTAAAATCATTAAATAATTTATCACTCCCTATTATCTTAGCTGCCCCAAGGACTTCTGTAATAAAGACAAAATCATGATTATGGCTACTCAGGTAATCCCAGAATTCCTGAATTGTGGAATAATATCTATCCATTCCCATCATTTCAGCAGGATGAAAATGCAATCTTGTTGAATGAATAATCATCTGTTTATTTAATTTACTTATGGCAAGGCCGAAATTTTTACTTACATCTCTTTCCCTTGTTATAATACCGACGTCTATATCATCCTGATCAGCCCTTGCTCCCACACCACATATAGCAAATTCCGGCATTTCTTCACCTTCCATCAGTAAATAAAGCAATGTATTCATATAGCTTGCCGTGAGGGATCTAAATTTTTTACCTGCTTTTCTCATAAAAGCTTTATAAATAGCGGGTCTCTGGTTTTCTTTTGAAGTAACCAGTTCCATACTGAGAGCATCTACGGCCTTCAGATTCATATTAAGAAACTGTATGGCATAATAACATCCCAGGAAATTAAGTTTTTCTTCTAAATTCCTGCCCACATCTACAATAGTATCCATATCGTCTGAAAAATCACGAAGATTCCAGAAGTGAATCTTATCCAGACTATCATGTCTTTCAAGAGCGGAAAGAAGTTCATCTTTATATTTTGAAATAGTAAGAATGTATTTCTGATTGTGTGTCCCAAGCTTTTTAGAACTTTCTTCCAATTTTAACCATAAATCCTGCAAACTAAAGTTTCTCCTTCCTGTAAGTTAAGGTATTCTTTAACAACAAGAAAAATTCAGGGGGGGCTTAAGCCCCCCTTAAAGAAATCACTTATTAATTTAAATAAAAAACTTATATTTTCTTATCCAGAAATAATTTCAAAGTACAATCTTTAGTAGAATTAGACTTTAAGGAAGGATAAAAATAATAAATTCCCTCAGGTAAAATCTTACCTACAAGTTTTTTATAATTCTTATTCTGCATTACAACTTTATGCTTTGAGTCCTCTATTCTAAGACCTATCTCACCTGTTTCCACTGAAAATAATAGTAGAAATAACTATATCGGATATAATTACAGGAGTATCAAAGACATATCCCTGACAGATCAATTCCCATCCACTTCTGCCCAATCTCTGATTACCATAAACCACATAATCACTATTAATAGCTTTATTATAATCACTAAAAATCACATCCGAGAGGTAACTATTACCTGTAGTATCAGAATATGGTGCAGGGCCCGTATAATTCTGGTTTGATCTGACTGTAACACTGCTATTATTATCCACATAGTAATGATTATCAGGACTTACATATATAACATTTCCACTGCTATCTACATAATTACCACTATTATCTATATAGTAATGATTATTAGGAGATGTAACTACTGTTGTATTACTTTTATTATCTACTGTGTATTGATTGTCTGGATTAACAATAACAGTACCGTCACTATTATTATAGAATGGATTACCAGGTTTAATCTGTACAGTTTTTACATTTCCGTCTTTATCTGTCTTTTGAATTACATAGGTTCCACTTGGATCCTTATAAATTGAGCCTTTCTTGTCTTTCTTAGTGCCCTGGATAAGAACATTTCCACTTGAATCCGTATAAATTGTACCTGTACCTTCATCGTTGGTACCCTGTACTGTAATAGTTCCGTTATTATTAGTAATAACTGGAATATTATCAGCAAAAACCAGCTGAATTACTCCCATTAAAAGGAATAATATAATAGCCAGAAAATATACTCCTTTCATATTTTTAATCAGTAGATCTTTATATAATCTACTTTCCCTCCTTTCTGTGTAATTTTAAAGCATAAATAATGGAAATTTATTCCCTTTCATTACATAATTTTATATTACAATAAAACTTCAAATCAGTCAATATATATGAAAGTTATAAAATTACTGAGATTTAAACAAATCCCATCTGAAGGCAGAAGACTGGTTAAAATCCGGCAAGTCCTTTTTTTGCTCTTTCATATTCCGGATCTTTACTGAGAGCTATTTTATACCACTGAATTGCTTTCTCTTTCTTATTCAGATTTTTATAAGAATCACCAAGTTTGCAACAGAGTTCTAAATCATTTTGAACCATACCAGATGCAGTTTCATAATGTTCAATTGCTTTATCATAGCTTTTTTTACCATAGTATGCGTCTCCAAGGACTATATAAATTTCCCTATCAAGGGGATTTATATCTTTTGTCTTTTTTAGATATTTTATGGAGTCATTATACTTATGAATCTTTAAATAAGATTGCCCCAGGCCTTTATTGGCATCAAAATTTTCTGGATCTTTATTTATAACTTCTTTATAAATTTTTATGGCTTCATCTGTTTTATTCTGTTTTTGTAAGATTCCTGCCTTTACATTTTTTGCCTCTAAAAGATTATCATGAATCTTTAGAGCTCTTTCTATCTCAGTTAAAGCTTTATGAAACTGTTTTTCATCAAAATAAACTTTACTTCTTATGACATAAATCATGGGATTTTTTCTATCCTTTTTCTCTCCATCCTTCAGAACAGAAAGAGCTTCTCCGTAATTTTTCATCACTCTATAAAGATCAGCTTTACCTGTATAGATTTCAGGGGCAGAGGCATCATCTTTTATGAGATCTTTATAAACTTCAAGGGCTCGATTAAAATCACCTTTTTTCTTATATATGGAAGCTATGCCAGTAGTTGCTTCAGTGTTCTTAGGAGCAGCTCCTCTTACTGTGCTGAAATAATGCATGGAATCTTCGTATTTACCTGTTTCCAGGTAAAGATACCCCAGAGCAATTAAGGCCTTTATATTTTTATTATCTATATCCAGAGTTTTTTTATATTTATCACCTGCTTCTTTATATTTATGATTTATAAAATCAATCTTTCCGAGACCTATAAGGGTATGGGCGTATACATCAAGGATTTCTTTATCATCCGGATTATTAAAGTGTGCTTCTTCTACTATCTTATAAGATCTCAGAGCTTCTCTGTAATCATTATACAAAAACCAGGTATCACCCGTAGAATTACAGATGTCGAAATAATATGTATCATCAGGAGATAGTTTTACTATTTTTTTGTATTCTTTTATGGCTGCCAGATAGTCAAACATGGCCCTCCGGGAGTCCCCCAGACCTCCATAGGCTTTCCGATTATCTTTATCAAGTGTTAAAACATATTCATATTCATTTATAGCTTTGTCATAAGCTCCATCATTAAAATAGTCTTCTCCTTTTTTTATATGTTCTTCTATTTTTGATTTATGAAAGGTTCCACTGAGAAAATAATAAAGACAGAAACCTCCTGTTAAAAGAACTGCTATAATTGCAATCATATGTCTCTGCCAGGAAAATTTCTTACTTCTTCTTTTTATTGCTTCTTTTACAGGAATATCTTCTGATCTTATTTTCATGTCTATGTAAGTTAATATGACATTTCCGATTTTTATTCTGTCTTTATGCTTTAATTCACATCTGGATCTTATCACTTTATCATTTAGAAAGGTTTTATTGGAACTTCCCAGGTCTTCAATAAAAAATCTCTTACCTGTCTTTATAATTCTTGCATGATGGCCTGATACAAGGGGATCAAAGTCAAGGAGAAGATCACTCTTTCTGGAGCGGCCAATGTTAATACAATCTTTATCTAAAGGTACAGATTGCTGCCCCATACCTTCTCTGTTATATATCAATTTTCCCGGCATGATAAAGAAGGAAAATCTCCTTTTTAGTTATCAAAAAAATTATAACATAGTCTACAGGAAAATTCAATTTTCAGGATGAGGAGTTGCTTGATATTAATCAAGCAATTACTTCCTTATATTTTAACTCTATCCCTGAAAAGACCAGGATAAGTTTTATTATTTCAGTATCCCCCAGCATCTTTCTTAGACCTTCGTCACTGCCGTATTTACTTAACTTCTCCCGGGCATTCTTTACTTTCTCTTCAAGGTTTCCCTCCCGGGTTAAGTATTTTAACTCAATTAAATAGGAATATTTTATATCTCTGTATTGATATAAATTTGGAAGGAGTAATATGTCACAATAGCCTTTATTTAATTCATACTCCGTTCTTGTTATATAATAATTCGATACATTCAGATAGACTCGAAAAAAAGTCTGTATTGATCTTTCTCCTTCTATATAATCCCTTATGGAACTCTGTTTATTCATTTCTTCTGTAAGATAAGTAAATAAGCCTTCCCACCTGCCATTATAGGCCATTTCATCAAAGAAATTTCCCAGTTTATATAAATCTATATTAAATACCTCTGTATCGCTATAGCCTTCTCTTATATATTCATAATATAACTGCTTTATCACTTCATTCGGTATTGTAAGAATTGGTTTCCCGTAATAGGAATCTTTTATTGTAAGTAACCCGAAATAATATAATAATGATATGAAATTCTCAGGGTCTATTACCCTTTCTACAGGGAAAGAGGACACTATATTTGCTGTTATCTGACCTTCTTCGAGGATTAACTTTAATTTTTCAAAATTCCCATTTACTCTCAGCAGTCCCTTACGGTCTGTTACAATCAGATATTTCAGCTTTTTGTAGTCTGTTCTTATATTATAATCTAACATCTCTTTGGGAAGTTTATTCATCTCTATATATTGATTAATGAAATATAAAGCCATATCTGAATTATACATTCTGGTTTCTTTATCTTCTGAAAAGAGATAATTATTATACCACCCTCTCATAAGGGTTAAGAGATTTTCCACATCATCTTTCATTATATTATTATAATAAGAAAGCATTTCCCTTAGTTCTGTTTCTGTAAAACCAGTCATCTCATTAAATTTAGGGCCCGTAGTTATATTATAACCAATATTAAACCCGCTTGTTACATCATTTAAAGTAACAGGTGATACACCTGTTATAAATAGTTTTGATATGGGGCCTCCTGTGGTGCCTGCTTTTATTACATTAAAGAAATGTCTGAAGAAACCCTCTCCGTGAGTTATTGCTTTATACTGCTCAGAACCTGTGGATGAGATTATTGTATTGGTGAAATTATCATATTCATCTATTAGAAGATAAATCTTTTCTTTTCCTTCAACAAAATCTGTAAGATATTTTAAAATAATAGATCCTTCCTGAAGGTCTTTTATTGTTTTATACATCTCACCATCGTTATCGTCCAGGTATTCTCTATATTTTTTTATAAATTTGAGACATGTTGATTTTATTACCTGATTAAAGGAATGTTCCACTTTATTAAGATCAGGGTTTACTTCTGAGAAATTGAATTTTAATATTAAATAGGAATTTCTTTCTTCTGTGGCATGAGTATAAATATAAAGTCCTTTAAATAATTTTTCAAAGTCTTCTTTCTTATTTATATCATAATACTGTTCCATAAGGGATAACCAGAGGGATTTACCAAAACGTCTGGGGCGGATAAAGAATAGATACCGTGATGTATTTTCCACTTCTTCTATAAACCTTGTTTTATCTACATAATAGTAATTATCTTTCCTTATAATTTCAAAATCCGATACACCATAGGGATTTTTTTTGAATTTTTTATTCATAGCATTTATCCTTCAAAATTTAAGTTTAAAGCTTGTTTTATTACATTAGTTTATCAGGCAACCTTCCTTTTACTATATTAACTTTCCGCTCTCATTTTCTTTATATCTTCTACAAGGCTTTCTACAGTACAATCTTTTAACCAGTTATGTCTTTCCACAGAATAATCACCATAACCTGTGTTAAATTGCTGAAGAAACCTTACCATACCGACAGGTCCAAGTTCTTTTAATAAAGCCTGTATCCCGAGCTGTTTTATTTTATCCAGACTCATTTGATCTTTTAACATTCAAATCACCTCACTTAACCACTGTAATGGATTATATCCATTTATCTGAAGCTAAATTTAGAAGTATTATCATAATAGCTTCTGCTTCAAGACGGTTTCTATCCTGAGTCTGGTCATCAAAAGGTCTGTTCAGACAGCAGGTATCAAGATAAATTTTCATATAAAGAAACACCTCTTCTAATTATAAAGATAACATAAATTTAGAACATACTCAACTGCTCATCGCCGGTCTTTCCTATATCTTGTAAATGCCTCTGGATATATGGCCAGGATACAACAAGATTATTATAAGCCACTCCCTCATCAGTCCGGCCTTTTCTTTCAGCTATAGTATAAAGCCTGTAAGAAAGTGCTTTTGCCGATTCTCTGGAGTCAGGGGGGATCTTATATAAAAGCTTTGCAGCTCCAGTCTCTCCATCTTTATTCAATGCCTTTACCAGTTGATGGGTGTTAAGCCATATGGTCTTATATTTTTGAACCTGGGGGTCCCATTTCTCCTCAAGTTCCTCAAGTTTCAGTAATCTCACCTTACCCTTTATAGCTTGAAGAACTCCTGCTTCCTCAAGTCCTTCAACTGATGTATTTTTAGCTCTTGAAAGGACATCTGCATCTCCGAAATTGCCTTCATTGAACCCATACTGTTCATACCAGCTAACACAGAATCTTGTGCCCTGATCCATTTCTCCTTCCTGTTCTACTAAATAACGATCCAGTTCCTGATTGATAATCTGAAGG
>JAKJGF010000015.1 GCA_022704525.1 Bacillota bacterium
CAATAAAATCTGTTATTACAGAATATACAGTTTTGCATTTATTTAAGTTATAACTTTCTTCTTTGACGGCATATCTTTTGCTCCAGAACCCGGACAGGGACAGGTGTGTATATTTAAAATTTTTTGGATACTTTTTTACCTGAAGCAGTACTTAGTGTTGAGGGCCCGTTAATTCAACCCTCAACGATAAACCACTCATTACCTATTACCTTACACTGGCTGCTTCTTTAATCATATTTAAAGCTATAACATTTCTCTGTATCTGATTGGTTCCTTCATATATCTGAGTTATCTTTGCGTCTCTCATCATTTTTTCTACAGGATATTCTCTCATATAGCCGGAACCTCCCATTATCTGAAGGGCATCAGTTGTTACCTTCATTGCAGTATCTGAGGCAATAAGTTTACACATGGCAGATTCTTTAGCTATATCTTTCTGTGTTCCACTGTCTATTGTGCGGGCTACTGCATAAGTAAGGGCTCTCGTTGCTTCTATCTGTGTTGCCATATCAGCAAACATATGCTGTACTGCCTGAAAACCGGTAACAGGCTGGCCAAATTGTATTCTCTGACGAGCAAAATCCATTGCTGCATCCATTGCTCCCTGAGCTATCCCAAGAGCCTGTGCAGCAACACCCGGCCTTGCATTATCGAGTGTCCTGAGAGCTACTATAAAACCATATCCTTCTTTTGCCAGAAGATTTTCTTTAGGAACTTTACAATTTTGAAAGACCAGTTCTCTGGTGGCTGAACACCTGATACCCATTTTTTTCTCTTTTTTCCCAAAATCAAAGCCATCCATTCCTTTTTCTACAATAAAAGCTGAAAGGCCTCTGGATCCTCTTCTTTTATTTGTAGCAGCTATTATGGTATATATCTCTGCTTCTCCTCCATTTGTTATCCATTGTTTTGTACCATTTAATACGTAATAGTCTTCCTCTTTTTTAGCAGTAGTTTCTACTCCACCTGCATCACTTCCGGCGTTTGCTTCAGTAAGTCCAAAGGCAGCGAGTTTTTCTCCTTTTGCAATAGGTGGAAGATATTTTTTCTTCTGTTCTTCTGTACCGAATAAAAGTATAGGGAATGCTCCAAGGGCGGAAGCCGCAAAGGATACAGCTACGCCTCCACAGGAACGGCTGAGTTGTTCAACAGCCAGAGCCAGTTCAAAGACTCCCCCCCCGAATCCTCCATATTCCTCCGGTATATAGAGACCGAAGAGATCTGCCTGGGCTAAATGTTTCATAATTTCCCATGGGAATTCTTCTGTTTCATCTAATTTTGCTGCCTGAGGGGATATTTTTTCTACCGCTATCTTTCTTGCAAGGTCAACTATTGACTGTTGCTCTTCTGTTAAAAAGTAATTCACTTAAGTCACTCCTTTCATTATTAAAAGCGATTCTAGCACGGTTGAAAATAAAAAGCAAGATTGCCTTTAAAAATGACAGGTAATTTTATTCTCATAAAATTGACCGAAAGAGATTATAGTGCTATAATTTGTGTAATTATGTAGAGAAGAGGGATCTACTAGAAAAGGTGGTATCATGGAAATAGATAGAAGTTTATTTGCTTTATGGGAAAACAGCTGGTCTAAAGAAAATAAAGATAATAAGATAATATATAATCCCAATAGATTTTTTGATAGATTTTTATACGCCCTGGAACATAATGATGATTTAATTGCCTTTGAAGAAGGAGCAGTAATGGCAAGAGATGTTAGCCTTAAGGAATTTAAACCTTTAGAAATTATAGAAGCATGGAAGATTCTAAAGAATTCTTTTATGAAAATTATTCATAAGGAAAATTTAGAGTTAATTGATACTATTGAAAAGTTCTTTAATAGCTCTCAAACAGGCTTTCTTGAGGAATTATTAAAGAGACAGACTCTGGAATTAGAAGATGCCCGGGAAAGAGAAAAAGAATTAACCACCAGATCTGAGGTGGCAGAATATGAGCTATCTATTGCTTTAAGTAGAAAAGTTACTCTTCAGGAAGCAATGAATCTCACTCTTGATACAGTAATTCGTCTTATAGGAGCTGAACGTGCTTCTATTATGTTATGGGATTTGGCAGAGGAAGTTCTTGTAGTGAAAGCTGCCAAAGGTATGGATGCCCTGCCTTTTGGCGTATCAAAAATAAAATCCGGCACAGGTATAGCAGGATGGGCCTTTGAACAGGGTAAGGTCTGTGTAGTAAATGATGTAAGAGAAGACAGTCGTTTTATTAAATCTCCCTCTAATCAGGAAGAAATTAAATCTATTATATGTCTGCCTCTTATAGTTGAAGATCAAAAGATTGGTGTTATAAATGTTGGTACCCTGAGCAGATATCATACCTTTACGAGAGATGAAATAAAAACCCTGGAACTTATAGCAAGCAGAGCAGCTCTTGCAATAGATAATGTTATTCTCCATGAAAATGAAAAAAAGTATATAGAAATATTGAAGGAAAAAACAGATAAACTTAATGCAATAGTAAGAGATATGGGAGATGGTGTCCTTATATTTGATAAGCACGGGAATATAACTTCTTTCAACAGAGCGGCAGAATATATAATGAATATTACAGAAGAACATGTTCAGGGGAAAGAGTGGATATCTGTTATGTCTCTTCTGGATGATCATGGAAACAAAGTCTCTATAGAACCTTCTTTTACTTTTAAGAAATCAAAGGGTTTTTTAAGTATTTCAGCGGAAGAAAGCAAGTTCGTAAGTGCTACAGCAACTCCTCTTCTGAATCCACAGGGTGAGAAAATCGGTGGTATAGTTGTATTCAGTGATATGTCAAAGGAAAAAGAGATAGAGAAGATGAAATCTGAATTTGTTTCTATAGTATCTCATGATTTACGTTCACCTCTTACCTCTGTTAAAGGATATGCCAGTATGATATTACATTATAATGACAGATTAAACTCTGATAAGAAAAAAGAATTTCTTGAAATAATCATTCGTGAGGTAGAAAGACTGGTAAGGCTTATAAAGAGCCTTCTTGATCTTGCTAAAATAGAATCAGGGAGGTTCGAATGTCAGAAAATAAAGTTTGATATAATACCTCTTATAAAAAATGTTATTGATACGTATCGAAGCAGTGAGAATCATACAATAAATATGAATATTCCAGAGGGATTTCCTGTAATTATAGGAGATCCCGATCAACTTGAACAGGTTCTTCATAATCTTGTAGCTAATGCTATTAAATATTCCCCTGATGGTGGAGAAGTGGAAGTAGGTGGTGAAATAGAGGATAATAAGGCAATAATTTATGTCCGGGATCATGGTATGGGAATTCCCGAAGATGAAGTAGAAGGAGTTTTTGAAAAGTTTCACAGGGTTAAAACAGGACGTAAAATTGTCGGTGCAGGTCTGGGACTTTTTATTACTAAAAATATTATAGATGCTCATGGCGGTAGAATATGGGTGGAAAGCTCTCACGGACAGGGGAGCAAATTTGTATTTTCTTTAAATTTATCATAATGGGTGAGGTCGATTTATAGTTGAATTGAGTATTAAATCTTCAACCTTCAACTTTAAACTTCCTTTCACTGTTCATTATTTTAAGATACTTCCTTGCATTCTCTTTTGTCATCTCAACAAGTTTCTTCGAACCTTTAATCTATTCTCTCCATCTGATATATCAGAGTTAATTGAACCTATTTTTACTCTTCCATAAGCTTAACCTTAGAAGCATCAATTTTCCAGAGATTTTTTTCTAAGATTAAATGGTATATACCTCTGTATTTACCTGTAAAGATTTTTCCATCTACTGTAGAGTCAGAGGAACTTACTATTACCTCCAGTATAGCTTTATCTTTTGTAATTTCTATTGTATTGATTTTTTCAATCTTTATTTTTTTATTATTTTTCCAGTTATTATAAAAATCGTTATAAGAGTTTATAGATTGTGCTTTTTCACTTCTTAATTCATAAGCAACCTTATAATTCTTTTCAGCAATAGCTTTAAAATTTTTTTTGATTACTTCAATCTGTGGTATTTCCTTTTTTTGTTCCCGGAGAGAATTAACTAATTTCAGAGACATCTGTTTCCCACCGAAATCTAATAATTTTACCGGTTTCGTGCCATCCGGATTTATAGCGTAAAGTTCCCATTTGTTTTTTATTCCCATTAGCTTTTGCCAGGTATTTCCTTTATAGCAGGAATAGATTATTTTTTTGCCATCAGGTGACCAGAGAGGGTAATTTTCCTGTTCAATACTTTCAGTTACTCTGTAAAGATTAGATCCATCACGATTTATCGTAAAGATGTCGTAATTTTCATTTATATTAGATATAAAAACTATTTTGGATGAATCATGCGACCATGAAGGTGAGAAGTCATCATAGGAATTATTTGTTAACCTTATGGGATTATCACCATTAGATTTCATTATATATATTTCTCTTGTTAATATGCCATCTTTATCTTTTTTATTATCTCTTTTGGATTCAAAAGCAATATATTTGCCATCTGGAGACCAGGAAGGATTGAAATCTCCTGATTTGTTTTCTGTTAGATTTATCAGTCTTGTGCCATCACTTTTTATACAAAATATTTCATAATTATCTTCAAAAAAAGCCTGAAAAGCAATTTTTTCATTGTCAGGAGACCATGAAGGACAGGTAGCATCGAGGGATTCTCTTGTTAATCTTATAGAATTTGAACCATCGTCATTCATAATATAAATTTTATATAATTTATTTCTGTTACTGGAAAAGGCAATCTTATTTTCCAGAGGAGCATAGGCCGGGAAACAGTCCCAGGCTATATTATTTGTTAAATTTTTAAGTTCTCTACCATCAGGATACACAGAGAAGATATCGTAATTTACACCACCATTGTAAGGTTCTCCTTCAGAAACAAAACAAAGTTTGCAACCGATTAAATGTTGGAGACTTTCCTTTTTGAGGCTATCTGTACAAAAGTGTTTATAAATACAATTTATAAAGATTAAAAACATAAAACATGTGCCAAGAATAGCACTTATTCCAATCCCAATCCAGTAATTTTTATTTTTATTTTTTTTAGTATTCTGAGCCGGTTCGGAGGGTAAATTAATTATATTTGTTTTCAATTCCTTTTCCTGCTTTTTTATCGGCATAAGTTCTTCTCTAGATTTTTTTTCACAGATACTGAAAGATAAGGGAATATAAACATTACCTCCTGAAGAGAAAATTACGATATTATCACAGTAGTTTTCTCCAGTATTTAATAGTGATGTGTCAATCTCTATTTCTATTGTTTCATCTCCTTTGAAGTTAATCATATTAGCACTTATACCGGGGAATGAATCAGGTAGAGCTATAGACCCTGTAAGTTCTCCTTTCCCTTTATTGGCAATTTTTAATTCGATTTTTTCTTTTATACCGTATTCAATAGCTTTTATTTTTATAAAACCCGGTTTTATAGATATAACAGGAAGAAGTTTTTTAAGCATTTCTCCCATTTCCTTTGCGGAAGAATATCTTTTTTCCTGATCTACTTCCAGTGCTCTTGATATTATATTTGAAAGTTCTAAAGATATGGCAGGATTTATTTCTTTAACCGGTAGGAATATAAAAGGATTTGGACTTTCTCCGGGATCTTTTTTTGTTAAAAGATAATGAAGGGTAGCCCCCAGACTGTAAATATCTGATCTTATATCAGTCTGTTTATTTCCATATTGTTCAGGTGCGGCAAATCCCCGCGTTCCGAAAGGAATGGTGTCTTTCGATGCTTCCTGTTTGAACACACGGGCAATTCCGAAATCTATTAATTTAAGATTATCTTCCTCCTTAATTAAAATATTATTTGGTTTCAAATCTCGATAAATTATAGGTGGATTCAGGTTATGAAGATATGATAGAATTTCGCAGAGCTCTATACCCCGGTTTATTACCATGTTCTCATCAATCTGCTCCAGAGTTATAGACTCTTCATATTCTTCCAGACTCTGTCCTCTGATGTATTCCATTACAAGATAATAAGCATCATGTTCTTCGAAAAAATCCAGAACTTTTACAATCCCCGGATGGTTTAATCTGATAAGAGTTTCTCTTTCTTTTGTAAGAGCTATGATAAATTCTTCTCTTTTTTTGGGAGATATAGAATATGCTTCTTTTATAACGAATTCTTCCTGTGTATTAATTTCTCTGGCTAAATATATTGCTCCCATCCCTCCTGCTGTATGATATTTTATAATATATTTCCCTTTTAGTATTGTTCCCTGTGGTAATGTGAGTAAAGGGTTTCCCAGAATATCACTTTTTCCATCAGGAGATGGTTGTCTCATTCCTGCATAAGGAGTGTTCAGGGTTTTGGTTAAATCCATTCCACAATTATTGCAGAATTTTTCCTCTCCCTGATTTATTGTATTGCAGTTAGAGCATTTTTGTGCCATAAATATCATTCCTTCAAGAAATAATTATAACAGAATCTGGAAAGATGTGTCCATAGCTGTTATAATATTGTAAAGTGTAAGTAGTGAAAGGATGAGTTTATGAGTACTTCGTCTACAAGGAAAACAGCATTGTTTAAGACCTTAGAAGAATTATGTGAGGACTTTCTCAGAGAAGATTTAACAGAAGAGAATTTTAGTAAAGAAATTTCTTCAGTTAAACTTTTATTACAGAATAGAGAAAAAAATTTCGGTAAATATTTAGATAGTCAGAAAGAGATATTGAAGGAGCAACTTTATGAGTTTCGTTTAATTTTTTCTGAAGCTGTAAAAGAATATAAAGAAGCTTTAAATATAATAGAACAGTTTTTTGTGGATAAAGAGAAGAAACATATTGAAGAAGGTCTGTTAAAAGCTGCCAGTGCAGATAAAAAAGTTATATATATTCAAAAAACCATAGATAGAAAAAAATCTGAGGAACAAGAAGAAAATTTGATTACCACCAGAAAACCTGTAGATACTGCCATAAGGATTGCTCAAAATATATATATTCAATCCCATATACAATCACCTTATACGATATTTACACCAAAGAAACCTGCCTCCTCTGTGGCAGTTACTGATGACAGTAAAAAGAAGATTGTAGAAGATTTTGTGGATGTTCCTATTTTTGACAGACTATCTTTAAAGGATTTGGAAGAAATAGCTCCTATGGTAGTATGTAAGAAATTTTCCGAAAATTCAATACTATTTAAAGAAAATGACTCGAGTAAGGACGTATTTATAATAAGATCCGGCAGGGTTTCCATAAGAAAAACCATAGAAATGGGGGCAGATAAAAAAGAGGAAGAAGAATTAATAATAGTTGGCAAAGGAACGGTTTTAGGAGAAATGGCCTGTATTGATGAGCAGAGAAGATCTGCAACGGCAGTGGCTATTCTTGGAGACGTTGAAGCTTATATAATCTCTCCCGGGAATTTTATGACTCTCCTCGAAAAATTCCCCTCTATAAGTATTATCATGAATAAGATTTTCTGTCATCGTGTGAGAGAAACCAATGAGAGATTGATAAAATACCTTCAGGCACAGGTGTTGAAAATAGAGTAGTGAACAGGCATTGCCTGTTCACTACTTCTCTTTTATATAGGGTTGTGTCAGTGCTGCCGGGGCGTGACTTTTACCTAAAATTCCTGTCAGTATTATTATGGTCAGGACATAAGGTAACATAAGAAGTACTTCGTGGGGAAAGTTATATCCAAGAGCCTGTAGCCTGAGTTGGAAGGCATCAGCAAGACCGAAAATCAGAGCACCTGCCATGACACCATGTGGTTTCCACCTTCCGAATATTACAGATGCAAGTGCTATAAATCCTCTTCCTGCAATCATATTATCTACAAACATTCCCAGATCCATAGCCAGAAAGGTTCCTCCCATGCCTGCCAGCATTCCCCCTGCTATGACACATATATATCTTATATTATAAACATTTATTCCCATAGTATCTGCTGCCAGAGGATATTCTCCTACAGCTCTTATTTTTAATCCCCATCCTGTCTTAAAGATAAGAAAAGAAGATAATAAAACAAGTAGAAAAGTTATATAAACCATTAAATTTTGTTGGAACAGGATCTGTCCTACAAAAGGAATTTTATTTATAATCGGTAATGGTAAAGGAGTCAGTGTTTTTATATTTGGAGGCAGAATTGTCACTCCAAAGACGACTCTGAAGATAAAACTTGTCATTCCAAGGGAAAGTAAATTTAATATTATACCACATGCCACCTGGTTTGCCTGAAGTGTTATACTGAGTATACCCATTATTAAACCCATAAGTCCTCCAGTAATTATACCCCAGAGGATACCACAGAAAATACTTCCTGTGTAATAGGTCCCTATAAATCCTGCCAGACACCCGGCCAGCATAGTCCCTTCTATACCTATGTTGAGTATGCCGGAAAGTTCAGTATATATTTCTCCCAGAGCAGTAAGAAGTATTGGTGTTGCCATTCGCACTGCTGCGGCGAGTAAGCCTGTTATAAATGTTGCAGTCAGTATTTCGTCTAACATAAGTCGTGAATGGCGAATAGTGAAAAGATTACTTCTGTTACTATATATTCATAATAAATTATGCTCCACATTTCACGTTTCACGTTTCACTTCTCAACCTTCTTTCTCATCAATTTTCTTTCCAGAATTTCACTTCCCAGTATACATATCACTATAAGTGCCTCTATAATACATACAATGGAAGATGGTATTCCTGTAGTTCTCTGCATGAAACCTGCACCTATATCAAGAGATGCAAAAAGTACAGCTGCCAGTAAAATCCACAGGGCATGAAGTCTTGCCAGTAGTGCTACAACTATGGCCGTATAGCCATATCCCGGAGATATGCCATCCAGTAATCTATAATGAATTCCACAGACTTCTCCCATTCCGGCAAGGCCGGCAAGGCCACCACTTATAAAAATAGTTATAATCATAGTATTAAAGACATTTATACCACCATAAAAAGCTGAGCGAGGATTGGCTCCTACAGCTTTGATTTTATAACCCAGTAAGGTCTTTTTAAATATTAGATAACATAATAAACATAGAAATATGGCCAGTAATATTCCGGCATGTAATCTGGTTTTATTTATAATAACAGGAAGACAGGCACCTTTGAAGAGCTCTGCCGTTTGAGGAAGAGATCCATCGGGATCTCTGAAGGGGCCGTGAGAGATATAGCTTGCTGTATGTATAGCTATATAATTCATCATCATAGTAAGGATGATTTCGTTAATACCAAATCTGACTTTTAGTAATCCCGGGATTAACGCCCAGAGTCCACCTGCCAGAAAACCTGAAATAATAACGGCAGGAATAAGTATAAAAGGTGACAGGTTTATTTTAACCCCCACTATTGTTGCAGCTATGGCGCCGAGATATATCTGCCCTTCAGCTCCTATATTCCAGAATCCCCCTTTAAAAGCAATTGCTATACCAAGACCTGCAAATATAAGAGGAGTAGCTTTTACAAGTATTTCAGTCATTCTTTCAGGACTTCCAAAAGCGCCTTTAATAATAGAAATAAAAACTTCAAAAGGATTTGCTCCTGCAGCAGTTATACAGATAGAAGTGAGTAAAAAGGCTATAAGAAAAGCCATTATTACTATACATAGCTTTATAAATATGAAGTATTTATTTTTATCAAATTCTGTAGAAAGTTTTTTTATTAAGTTTTTAAACATAAGGTTTATGCGTAATGCGTAATGGGTAATGCGTAATGGGTGATGGGTGATCAGTGAATTACAATTTACTTAATTACTGTTATAGTAACTCGCCGGTCACGTCTCACGTTTCACATCACCCCTGCCATTAAAAGACCAATTCTTTCCACACTGGTTTCTTTTGCAGGGAATTGATCTATTATTTGTCCTTTGTATATTACTCCTACAGTATCACTTAACATAAGAATTTCATTTAAATCAGTAGAAATAAGAAGTATGGCAACCCCTTTTTCACACTCTTTAATTAACATTTTATGAATATATTCTATAGCCCCTAAATCCAATCCTCTTGTTGGATGAACTGCTACTATAAAGAGAGGTTTTTCTGATAATTCTCTTCCTATAATGAGTTTTTGCAGATTTCCGCCGGATAATGACCAGGCAGGTGAGTTACTTCCAGCTGTCTTGATTGCATAATTTTTTATCAAGGAATCTGAAAATTCTTTTACTTTCGTATAATTTAGAAAAAAATCTTTAAAAAAATCAGGATGACCTAAAATAGCATTTTCTCCTATAGTAAAATTCATAATAGCCCCTGTATTTTTACGATCTTCCGGTATATGAGCAACTCTCTTCATAGATATTTCTCCGGGGTTTAGATTTGTTACATTCAGATTATTTATAATTATTT
This sequence comes from Bacillota bacterium, assembly GCA_022704525.1. GTDB lineage: Bacteria > Vulcanimicrobiota > SpSt-956 > SpSt-956 > JAKJGF01 > JAKJGF01. The sequence goes on from JAKJGF010000015.1 coordinate 10,271, forward strand.
TTCCACCTGTAGCTTTTCTCATTCCAGTAATTACTTCTGCCAGTTCTTTCTGGCCATTACCATCTACCCCTGCTATTCCAAAAATTTCTCCTTCCCTTATTTTTAAATTTATATCCTTCAGAATATTAAGGTTTCTATCATCAAGGGCATAGAGATTTTTTACTTCAATAACAGTATTTCCAATAGAACTTGGTTTTTTACTCTCCAGAGTAATACCTCTCCCTACCATAAGTCTCGCCAGTTCAAATTCATTTGTTTTTGAAGTATAGATAGTTTCTATTTTTTTTCCTCCCCTCAGAACTGTTACCCTGTGGCTTATACTCATAACTTCCTTAAGCTTATGTGTTATAAATATTATAGAATGACCTTTATGAACCAGTGATTTTATTATTAAAAAAAAATCTTCAGTCTCTTTTGGAGTTAATACAGCTGTAGGTTCATCCAGTATAAGTAATTGAGCTCCATAATAAAGGGTTTTTAAAATCTCTATTCTCTGCTGTTCTCCCACAGAAAGCTGCCATACAGGAACATCAAGCTCTACTTCAAAACCGTATATATTAATCATGTCCTGAATTTTTTTCCTTATTTCTTTTAATTTTAGAAAAGATAAGAAGGAACATGAACCCAGTACGATATTTTCTAAAACAGAAAAAGCCGGTATAAGCATAAAGTGTTGATGAACCATTCCTATGCCGAGTTTAATGGCTTCTTTAGGGGATTTTATTTTTACAGGTTTTTCTTTAAAGTATATTTCCCCTTGATCCGGTTCATAAAGCCCATAAAGTATATTCATAAGGGTGGTTTTCCCGGCTCCATTTTCTCCTAAGAGTGAATGAATTTCTCCTTTCCTCAGACATAGATCTATACCATCATTTGCTTTGATACCGGAAAAATGTTTAGTTATATTTTTCATTTCTAAAAGCATTATATACTATTCAATAAGAAAATCTTTTTTACCTTTATACCTATAAGAACTTTTTAAAATAGAAGGATTTTTCAGTATTTTGAAGAATACTTGAATAGTATTTAAATTTAGTTTATGGAGGTAAAACACTTTTATGAAAAAAGGGGAAAAAGTCTGGTTTAAGTTAAAGAAGATTTCAGGAGTTTTATATAATAATGGTGTTTTATTATCATGTAATGAAGATAATACAGTAGATATTGATATTGGTATAACTATTCTGGTAGTAAAAACGGATGATCTTATATCTTCCCAGGGGTTAGAGGATTTAAATGGAACTAAAGTTGTTTCCAACAGGAAACAGAGACGTTCCATGCTTCCTTCTGCTGCTTAATAGTATGAATTTAAATTTTTATTGTGCAGCTTTTCAAGAAATACTTCGTCAATTTTTATTCACAAAATCTGATTATGATTTTGTATTTACTTTTACCGGTATTACCAGACAGGCTTTCAAAGAATTTAGAAGAGATCTTTACGGGGATGAGATTTTTTTTACATATATAGAAAAGAAATATTATACTGTTAGAAAAAAAAGAATATCTCTTAAGAGGTATGAGATTTGGAATTTTTTATTATATTACCTTATACGCTCTCTTAATCCAGAAACAGTAATTGAAACAGGTGTATTTGATGGAATTACTACGTCTTTTTTACTTAAAGCTTTAAAGGAAAATAATAAAGGTCATTTATATTCCATTGATTTACCTGCTTATGAGAAAATAGATGGTAGTACTCATAAAATGAAATTTACCACCCTGCCCGGAGGAGAGGATGTGGGATGGATAATCCCTCCAGGTTTAAGAGACAGATGGACTCTTTATAAAGGTCCAAGCAATTTACATCTAAAACCTCTTCTGAATAAGTTGAAGGTTATAGACCTGTTCCTTCATGACAGTCTTCATACTTATGAAAATATGATGTATGAATATGAAACTGTATGGCCTTATCTTCGTCAGGGTGGGATATTATCAAGTGATGATATATTATGGAACCCATCTTTTCATGATTTTTCTAAAAAAGTAAAAAGAAGTTATTCAGGTAAATATCGTTTTGGAGTTTTGAAAAAGTAATTTAATAACTTGCTTTTTATAAAATCTTATGATATAATTCTTCTGTTTTATAAGTTTTTATAATAATTAAGAAGAAGCCGTTAGCTTCTCTCCTTATAGCCTCTAGCTTTTAAGGATTTTTATTTAGAATCTGATTGTAGCAGGATGATTAAAAGCTCTTCCTGGGCAGATGATATGTATGGTTCTAAGGATAAGGTTTAAATTTTATTTGTTAAATCTTTTATTGAGAAGAGAACGGTTTATACCGTTTTTTTTATTCTAAATTTTTACGTGATTGAAGGGAGGTGTCAACCTGGTTTTATATAAGGTGAAGCCAGAGTGTCACTTTTACCTTGTATTATATAGACCAGGTTAGGACTATAGCTAAGAAGTTAAAGGTAAACGAGCGAATTCGTACCAGGGAGGTACGACTGATTTCCGATACGGGTGAACAGCTTGGTATAGTATCAGTGGATGAGGCAAAACGTATTGCGGAAGAAAATTCTATTGATCTTGTAGAGGTTTCTCCCAATGCCAGACCTCCTGTGTGTCGATTGATGGATTATGGTAAGTTTAAGTATCTCCAGAGTAAAAAAGACAGGGATGCAAGAAAAAAGACTAAAACTGTAGAAATGAAAGAAGTTAAAATGCGTCCGAAGATTGGCACTCATGACCTTATGGTTAAAATAAAGATGGTAACCAGGCTTTTGGAAGAAGGAGATAAAGTAAAAGTTACTATATTGTTCAGAGGAAGAGAAGTATCATATACTGCTGTGGGAAATGAACTGTTAGGGAATATAGCAAAAGAAGTTATGGAAATAGGTACTGTTGAAATGACTCCCAGGTTAGAGGGTAAAAATATGGTAATGATACTGGCTCCTGTGAGTAAAAAGTAGTTTTCCTCCATTATAAATTCGTTCAATAAAAAATTTTGAATTAAATAATTTGTTACCAATTTTAGATGGTTCCAGTCATTATGTATTTGATTTATAAAAGAAAGGCAGGTGTGGGAGTGGTTTTTCAGTAAAGCTGTTAAACCTGAGAATATGCCGAAGATAAAGACTCGAAAAGGTGTAGCTAAAAGGGTTAAAGCTTCAGGAGGAGGAAAGTTAATCAGAACCAGATCCTATAGTGGATGTCATCATATACTTACCAAGAAATCTCCAAAGAGAAAACGTAAATTCAGAAAACCTGCTCCAGTAAGTCCTTCGGATGCCAAAAGGATAAGGAAGTTAGTTCCCGGTATTTGAAGCATGGCAGACTATTTTGGAAGTTCATTATTGAGAGGAGGTGGACCTTTAGTATAAACTAAAGGATAATTATGCCCAGAGTAAAGTCCGGAAAAACAACCAGGAAGAAGCATAAAAAAATACTTAAACTGGCTAAAGGTTTTAAGGAAACAAGACATACGAGATATAAATGTGCAAATGAAGCATTGTTGCATGCATTTACTTATGCATATAGAGATCGTCGGGTTAAAAAAAGAGAGATGCGCAGACTGTGGATTAGCAGGATAAATGCTGCTGCACGTATTAATGGTTTGTCATATAACAAATTTATCTGTGGATTGAAAAAGGTTGGTATTAATATTAATAGAAAGGTACTGGCTGATTTAGCTATTACTGATAGTGACGCCTTTGCAAGACTTGTTCAAACTGCAAGTAAAGGGTTGAATAGTTGATTGTCAGGTAACAGGCAACAGGGAATATAGTTTCCTCTTGCCTGTTTTTTATATGAGAGATGAGACATGAGACGTGAAATGATTATTTATATTACTAAATTAATTTCACGCATCACGCATCACGCATCACGCATCACGCATTATGTATCACGCTTATGATAACAAGTTTTGAAAATCCTAAAATAAAATTTCTCAGGTCTTTAATGTCTCCACAGGGACGAAGGAAAAAGGGCTATTTTATAGTAGAAGGGTTTAAACTTTTTCGAGAGGCTTTATTGTCAGGTGTAGCAATAGAGAGTTTGTTTTATAGCCCGGGAAGTTTCTATGCGTCAGTATCTGACAGAAAATTATTGGAGAATACATTAAAGGATAGTAATATACAAACTTATCTTATATCAGAATCTATTATGGCTTCATTGTGTGATACAGTTACACCTCAGGGGATTTTATCTGTATTATCCGGTGAAGTTCCTTATTATTCAAAGGAAATAGATTTTTTTAATGAAATATGGCTTTTAGCATTTGAAGTTCAGGATCCGGGAAATCTGGGAACTATAATAAGAACAGCTGATGCTGCCGGCGTGGCAGGCATATTTTTGAGCCCTGGTTCAGCAGACGTTACTAATCCCAAAGTTCTTAGAGCCACTATGGGTTCTTTTTTTCACATGAAATTATTTAAGTTGAAGGATACAGAGTCTTTTATTTTAACATCTAAAAAAAAAGGTGTTATTTTTATTTCTACAAGTATTTCCTGTGGTAGTGATTACTTTCAAATGCAATATTCTTATCCCCTGGTTTTGATAATAGGTAATGAAAGTCATGGCTTAACTGATAAGATAATTTCTTTATCAGATTTTACTGTGACTATTCCAATTTATGGTAGAGCAGAGTCACTTAATGTAGGAGTTGCTTCAGGCATAATCCTCTACGAAATAGTCAGACAGAAAAGAAATGTGCCTTTCAGATTTTAGGTCACTATTTACTTTATTTAATAATTCTTATTTTTCACTTGTAAAGACTTCTATCATATGGTATACTAATTCTGTAATTGTAATACATTTTATTTAGAGCTCGGAATCAGGAAAGGAGTGGCTTACAATGGTGACTCCTGGTGTATTCTGGAAACTCTTTAAATCGACGGGTTCAATATCTTTTTATCTTATGTACCGTTATTTTAAGCAAGATGACACTCAATAAATTTGAATTCCTTTTAGTGTAGTTTTACTCAGAATCCGATCTGAAGGGTAAGAAATAATATCTTTTTACTTTAAAGTTTAGAGCTTTATTTTATTTTTTAATTCTCAACTCTCAGATTAAGGTGTTAGAGGTGAAAGAATTGGATCTACCTGGATGGTGTAATTTGTATTCTTGCTTACAAAATCATAAAAGGGTGCAAGGCGTAAGTAGCAGTATTTTCCTACTCTGAATCTTATATCTCCCTGGGCATAGGCCATTCTTGAATTTTGTAAATCATAGGTTCCTCCAAGGCTTAGATAGAAATTCTGGGAAGGATTATAGGTAAAAAAGCATCCTACCTGTCTGTTAGAAAAAGAGAAACTATTTTCTGCAAGGCGGGCGTTATACTCTCCGAAAGTGTAAGTCAGGCGTGTAGAAAATTCGTTGGTAAAACTTGTCCTTAGATTTATAGTGCCATATGTATAGTTACTGTTTCTATTATCAAGATTGTAAGAATTCCGATTAATAGTTGCGTCAAGATTAAATTTAGTACCAAGAGTAAGATTCATAGTCCCAGAAAGATTATTTCTGGTTTCTCCCGTAGTAAGCCAGTTCATTTCATCTCCCACACCAAAAATAAGAGCTCCTGTATTACCTATTCTAATTGGCTTATGAGTTAGACGAAGTCCAATATTTCTGTTCCATGTGGCATCTTGTGAAAAGGTGTTTCCTCTCATAGAAAGACCTGTATAAAATGCATAAGTTATGGGTGAACCCAGAAAATTATCCGGATTTTGCCTCCAGTATAGTTCAAAAGAAGCTGGTGTTCCCTCTGGCTTACTTACAGCGTACTGGGATCTAAAATTAAAGGTCAGATTGGATTTACTGAATCTATGACTCATATTTAAAAATACATCTACATCTTTATTATTTTGCCAGTCTACATTTAATGTGGCATCAGTCTGGCTGCCAAATTTATGCCTGTACTGCATACGGGCTTTTCGGTAGGCGTCTTTATTCAGATCATCTAGATAGAATATAGCTGATGCATTATCAGAAAAACGCTGTTGATGTTCCAGGGTAACACTGAAACCCATATTACTATTATATTTCATATGGGCTAAGGACATAGATTTTTCTTCAAGAGAAACTATTACAGGTACATCAACTGTTGCTCCCATATCAGTATATGCTACTCTGGGTGTTGTATAACTTGCTCCTGCTCCTATAGTAAAAGAGTAAAAAGGAAGTTCCATAGAACGACTGCCATTTATCCAGAAAGCAGCGGGTCTGATCTGTGCTGTTTCATTCGGCTGTACTACTATTTCATTACCTGTAATACATAAATCAGAATTTATTATATTATCCATAGAAAAGGCTCCCCCGGGGAAATCCTTTAAGGAAGACACTATCTGAAAAGTAGTTACATCGAATTCAACTCTGGGTTCAACTGATTCAGAAGCCAGAATATAGCATTTTTTACTATGTAAATTTATGGAAATAGAGTCACAGTTAATTTCTCCCATTTCAGAGGTAAGGGAGACGTTCCCGGATGCAACAAGACGTGAGCTTGCAATATCCACACAGATTGTTCCTCCAGACAGTTCAATGTCCTGAAAGTTTACTTTTGCATTGCCACTGGCAACAAAAATAACTTTTGACGGGTTGAAGGTTATATGTTCTGCTCTGGCTTTTATGGCTTTATCATTTAAAGCCTTTAAGGGTAAGGAGGTTATAAATATAAGGAAGAATAATATTACAAGATGCCTTGTATATATCATATTTAATTTTCCTTTTTTCAGGTTGTTCCTGTTTCCTGTATTAATTCTACAGACTATATAAAAAATCCTCTTTAAAAATTAAAAAGCCCCGAAGGGGCTTTTTAATTTTTAAGAAAGAAATAGATCTAATTGTCTAATGTTATTATAAAGGTACCGGCCGTTACAGTTTGACCATGGGCACCAGCTGTAACCTGAACATTCAGGTATTCTTTAGTTTTAGTTTCACCTGTTCCTGCGGCAGCTCGATTATTTGTAATGAGAAATACAAATTTACCATCGCTGCCTGTGGCGCCAGAAACAGGTGATATTATAGCATTTCCTGCACCACTGCCACTGCTTGACACCTGTATATTGGCGCCAGCTATAGGTTTTGCCTCTTTATCTTTAGGATCCCTGTCCGTAACTGTTACAGTATAGAATTCACTTTGTCCAGGTCCTAAAGTTTTTCCTTCAGGACTAACGTTAGCTATTACTCCCACCTGGCCAAATACTACAGTAGCAGTTTCCTGAACATCCATATACTGAACAAGTACTACACTGGGTCCTACAGTATTACTTACTAGTCTGGCTTTTACTTCTACAGCTCCACCACTGCTGCTACCAGCTCCTATAGGGCCTAAATACTGCCTGGATCCACCCTCAAAAGTAGCACTTCCACTTATAATCTGAAATAATACCTGTCCACCAGTTATGGTAACACCCTTTGGAGGAGTAATAGTAGCAGTAACTGTTGCTATATCCTGTCCATTTGCCATAGGTTGTTCATTGGGATCTGTTGATACGCTAAGACTATTCAATTCACTATTAGCAGCTGATATTATGAAAATTTGACTATCTCTTCCCTCGCTTCTTATCTTAATAGCAGGAGAAACAGTTAAGTTTCCTCCAGTTTGGGTATATAGTATAGTACTGGCAATTCCGCCAAAAGTCTGAACATTTTCTTCGTAAGCTATGGCATTACCAAAACCAACAACGACTCCCTCATTGCTCTTCTCATTTGCTCTCTGGAATGTGACAGTTGTTCCGTCAGGAACTATATTACCATTATGATCTGTAATCTGAACAGTTAAGAGATAAACTGCCAGGTCGCCTTCATGTCTTATAAACTGAGCCTGAAAGTGATATACCATGGCAAGTTTCTGTATCTGATCAGACTGGTTTGTTCCTATAAGAGCAAGGGCAGCTCCTACTAAAACAGCAGTAAGAATAATTCCAGCACTTGGAGATGCTGTTTTAACTGTAGAAGGAGAATCTGTTCTGTCAATTTTTTCACCCTGATTATAGGCAACAACAACAATATCTCCTTCCTGCAAGGTATAACCTGGAACTAATATTAATTCTTCTGTAGCAGTATCATAAGAGTCTAATTCTACAGTTTTAAGTTTTCCTATAACCTTATTTTCTCTATAAACTGTAAATTCAGACTGATCCTTTACACCAATATCTCCACCTATACTGATCCTCATCTGGCCGTCTTTAATAGTTGCTATGAGGCCCACTTTTGACATGTTATCATTAATCATATTGATGGAGGCAAAACAACCATTATTTATAGCTTCATCTGACAATTCAAATTTTTCACCTTTGAAACCTTCACCTCTGGCAAATGCATTTTGTATAACAATACCTGTTTCAACATCAATTATCTGGACAGCAATAGTAATATAGCATTTCTCATTATCTGATTCAATGCCATAACCCTGAGCCATAGTAACAGTATTTACTCCAAGGGCTTTACCCACTTCGCAGGCCTGGGTAATATTTAATTTTTTACCTGCTAACTGCATATCCTTTAATGTTGAGGCAACCTGCTCACTATCTGTAACTTCAAACCTGTGAGATTTCACCATAGCAGCACTGAGGGCAGTATTTATACGAACAGGCAGATCATTTTCTGTAGGGCTTTCAATACTTACTATTGCCGTGGTTAATTTCTCATTGATTGCATAGGCAGGTGTAGGAACAAAAAGACCTGGCACGGATGTAATTACTAGAGAAAATATCAGCATCGACGCTAATATTTTATAAACTTTTATTTCACTCACTCTTCAATCCTTCCTTTCTTTAATCGGTATATGTGCTTTATTTCCAGCACAGAAATTTTTAAAAGAGGCTTGATATGTAAACCTTTTTAATTACAAAGGATCTGCCACGATTTTATTTATCCGGAATATTTCTGATTTATAATTTTTTAATTTCATCGAAATATAATAATAGCTCCTATGCCTGACTGCTAAGACTAAATCTTTTTACCCCATCTTTATAATGAGGATTCTCAAGTAAGTACTCCGGCCTTACATGGCTAATCCATAGACTCTACCCCCGTCAATTGTTTTTTCCTGCACCTCCCTTCACACAATCCTGCTTAGGTTTCAACTTTAACAACTCCTATTTAGAAGTATACCTTTTGTAGAGTTCATTTAAATCTCATTTTTTATACCAGTTTGTTCTTTATTCTTAAAATTAACTGGATAATGAGAATTATCCTGACTATTTTCTGTCAAATTCGACATGTAGAATTTAATTCCTCCTAAAAAACTTAAAAAAATTAATCAAATCTGATTCTTGGATCAGTTATTACATAAAATATATCTGTAATCAAATTAGAAACTATTATCACTATAGAGCTAAACATTATAGTACCCATAAGAACAGTATAATCTCTATGAAATATAGCATCCATACCTAATCGACCCATTCCGGGCCAGGAAAATATCATTTCTGTTACAAAAGCTCCTGCTAACAGGTCAGGGAGAGATAAACCTATAAGTGTTATGAGTGGTATCATAGCATTCCTCAGAGCATGTTTATAAAGTACTTTTAATTCACTCTGTCCTTTGGCCCTTGCTGTTCTAATGTAATCTGCTTTTAGTACTTCTAACATACTTGAACGTACATATCGAGACCAGGCTGCCAGATTTGTAAATACCAGAACAAAAAATGGCATTATTAAATGTTTTATAAAGTCATAAATCTGAATAATTATATTATCTCCTATGTCAGGTGATATAGTACCTATAGAAGGAAGAAGTTGTAATTTTACAGTAAATAAACATATCAGCATAAGACCCAACCAGAAAGACGGTATTGAAATACCTGTGAAGGATAGTACTGTTAAAATATAGTCTCCAGGAGAATATTGCTTTACCGCAGAGTATATACCCAGAGGTAATGCCAGTAATATAGCCGTTAAATAAGAAAGTCCCATTAATATAAGAGTATTGGGTAATCTTTCCATAATACTTTTAAGAACCGGTTTTCCATTGACCAGGGAATATCCCATATCCCTATGAAAAACAAGATTGTTAAGCCATATAAAATATTGTTGAGGTAAAGGTTTATCTAAACCCAGATTTTTCTTTATCCTTTCTCTATCTTCCGGTCTTGTTTTGGGATCAATCATCATTGCAGTTGGATCTCCCGGAGATAGATGAATTATTAGAAAAGATATTAAACTTATGGCAAACAATGTTGGTATTGTAATAGCAAGTCTTTTCAGGATGTATTTATACATTAATTCGTGAGAGGTGAGAGGTGAGAGGTGAGAGGTGAGAGGTAAGGTACATATACTTAAATTAATATTACAGTACCTTACTTTTCACTTTTCACTTTTCACTTTTCACTTTTCACTTCTTCACCACCCTTATCTTTTCCGGTTCCAGAAAAAGCCCTGCAGGACCAGGCTTTGAAATTCCCTCTATTCTTCTATTAACTCCTATCATGGTTTCTGGATACCATAAAAATATATAAGGAGCTTCTTCGGTTATTATTTTTTGAAAATTTTTATATAGAATTTTTCTTTTTTTTATATCCAGAGTAGTTCTTGCCTGATTTAATAACTGATCTACATGAGGATTTGCATAGGACATAAAATTCATTCCATTTTTTACCTGGTCAGTCCCCCACTCTACATAGCAATCAGGATCAGGATTTTCTATCCAGTCTAAAAGTATTGCTTCAAATTTCCCGGGATTGGCTATCTCTGTAACCAGAACACTGAATTCTACCGGTCTTATTTTTACATCCACGCCTACTTCTTTAAGAAAATGTTGTATATAAATTGATGCTTTACCTGAATTCTCACTGCCCTGTCCATAGTAAATTGTAAATGACAGAACTTTTCCGTTTTTACTTAATATACCATTTGCATCTGGTAACCATCCCTGTTTATTAAGAATTATTTTTGCTTTCTCAGGATTATATTCGTATTGTTTTACATCTGTACTGTAAGCCCATGAGGAACAGGGAATAGGACCTGTTGCTACTTTTCCATAACCTGAAAGAACAGAGTCAATAATTTTTTGTCTGTTGATTCCATAATTCAGAGCTTTTCTTAATTCTTTATCAGTAAATAGAGGATTAGTTAGATCAAATCCCAGATAATAATAGCTTAAATCATACCACCTGTATATAAAAAGGTTTTGGAAATTGGATAAACGTTTATATTCTTTTGCTGGTATTTCTCCTACATCTATCTGTCCAGTTTCAAGTGCAATAAGCCTTCCTTCGCCGGAAGGTATTATTCTGAATACTACTTTTTCCATATCCGGCTTACCTTTATAGTAATTTTCATTTCTCAGAAGAGTTATAATTTCTCCTGATCTCCATTCTTTAAATTTGAATGGTCCTGTACCTACAGGGGAGGAGTTGAAATTTGAAAGGTTAATATCCTGTCCTTCCAGTATATGTTTTGGAATTATACCCAGAAGAGAAAGATTTGTAAGTAGAGGAGCAAATGGTTCCGGTAAAATTATTTCTATAGTATAATCATCTATTATACTTACTTTTACAGGTTTATCTGCTACCATAAAAAGGCCCCTGTTGTAAGTGTTTGTTTCCGGATCAAGAACTGCAGCTAAAGTAAATTTGACATCTTCCGCAGTAAAAGGGTAACCATCATGCCATATGATATTTTTTTTAAGATAAAATATCCAGTGTTTTTGATCTTCAGATATTTCCCATCTGTCGGCAAGATCGGGTACTGGTTGAAGATTTTCATTTAATTTTACGAGAGAATTGAATAACCAGTGGTTAACCATCATAGATGGGCTTTCATGAGCCAGAACTGGATTTAGATAAACAGGGTCAGCCCTGAGGGATAGTATTAAAACATCTTTTTTCCCTGCTTCTTTACAGGAGAGATTTGCAATTGCCAGAAGGAGAAAAAGCGAAAGAATAAGCTTTTTAAAGTGTTGAGATTGAGAAGTGAGAGAATTGTTTTTAAATAATATCTCACCTCTCACCTCTCACTTCTCACTTATTAACCAGAATAACTTTCAGTGTCTTTAACACATCTAAATCCTACGTTGAAATTAATATAATCTGGTTTCTGACTGTAGGATCGACATGTACATCTACAGGCACCACTGAGATTCCCCCACGCGCCTCCACGAAGTACTCTGTATTCTCCTGATTCGGGACCGGTTGGATTTTTACATGCTTTACCAAGCTTACTATAGTAATTTTCGTCATACCAGTCTTCACACCATTCCCATACCTGTCCTGCCATATCCATTACACCGTAGGGACTTGCTCCATCAGGAAAAGAACCTACAGGAGTGGTACCTTTTCCATCATATATATCAACACGCTTTTTTATTATTTCCGGGTCATTTAAATCCGGTGTATTACATCTACTTTTTTCCCATTTATTTCCCCAGGGATATTTTCTCATATCATTACCTCTTGCTGCTTTTTCCCATTCTGTTTCATAAGGTAATCTTTTCCCCGCCCATTCTGCATAGGCAATTGCTTCAAACCAGTTAACTGCAACTACAGGATGGTTTTTAGTTTCTTTATTATAATATTTTTTCCATTCCCCTGTTCCTGTATATCCTGATTCTCTAATGAATTTATCAAACTCTGCATTTGTGACAGGATATTTATCAATATAATAACTATCAAGAGTTACTTTATGTACCGGTTTTTCATTTTCTTCACCTGTATTACTACCCATCCAGAAAGAACCTGCAGGAATTAAAATCATATTTTTAGGAGTATTAATTATTTCTGCAAGAGCCTGAAGCATATCAAGAGCAGTCTGATATCTATTAGTATGTTTCTTGTCAAGAGCGTTTGCTATAATAATATCAATAGCTATAGAAATATCATTTCTTTCTTCTTTTATGGAACTAAATTTAAAAGGTTGTGGCTTTCTGCCTGTAAGAAGGTGATGCATAGTAGCTCCCAGGGCATATATATCTGTTGTTTGTCCACAGTAGCCTTTATAATATTCTGGTGGCAGATAGCTTGAGGTTATAGCACTTACTTTTCCTGTATCTAATCCAAGGACTTTTCTTTTCAGGCTGGCATTTAGCAACATTAACTGATCGTCAGATTCTCGTACAAGAACACTTTCAGGTTCTAAGTCAATATATATAATTTCAGGATCATGATTATGTAAATCTCCCAGGGCACCTAAAATTTGAGCGGCCCATCCCATTACCTTTGTTTCAGGAAATCCTTTACCTTCTTTATTTATAAGCTCGAGAAGACTTTCGCCATCAAAAAAATCTGTTACCAGATAACATCGCCCTTTCCCTGCAAAAAACTCTCTGACTTTCAGTAAATTTGGATGCTCCATTTCTGCCAGGTAATTAGCTTCTTTTTTGAATTTCATGGCCGCATCTCTAAGTTTTTCAGAGGAAGTTTCTGGAACAATAATTTCGTGAATCATACAAAAGTCTTTTGTTTTATTATCTTTTCCTTTATAAAGGGCTTCTAATTCATCAGTGCGCATTGTCCCGGTTACTACATATCTCTTACCGATTACAGTACCTGCTTTGAGGCCACCGGCTTTTGGCGTCTTAACAAAAGATGTACTACATTTCGAACATACCGTGTTGCCGGTTTTGTTCTTTGCACTACATTTGGGACAAACTACAGCCATATCTTCTCCTCCTACTTTTTTGATACATTAAATAATTATCTATGTTCAACTTATGAGTGTTTACCTTAGAAATAAATTTCATCACTCTTAAATTAAGTAAATTCAATATTTTAACAGGAGATTTTTGTAGTCCTGTCAAATCCTGAACATTTTTAAGGTATTAAATTCATTCTAGCCATAGTTATTAACTTATGTCTCGGAATATCATCAAGTTTTTTTCTTTCCAGAAACATATGAATATAATCAGGAAAATCCTCCCCTGATATAGCATAACTCAAAATAATCTCGTTTCTTGTCAATTTTTCTCCATCACTATCGAGTTCTTCTTCAAACTCTATTCCGTATTTTTCTGAAATTTCTTTAATTTTTTCACTACAATAAATATCTTCTTCAAATAATATTCTTTCTACCTCAGTATTGTATTTTATAAAATCATCTTCTGTTAATATGTCTTCCTGATCAAGAACCCCGGTGGTGATCATTTCTTCTATTTTTTCTTTATTTTGCACCACGTAATGCCAGATAAAACCTGTAAAATAGGAAGCAACTATTTCTGATACCAGGAAATCACTTATATTTTGTTCTAATTCAAATATATCCTCAGAATCCTGTATAATATCTAATATCTCCGATTCATTACTGCTAACTATTTCTATGGCAGTTTCTTCAAGTAAGTCAATAAGGTCCGGATATTCTTTCATTATTTTATTGCAAAGACCTCTATGTATTCTATGATTACTTTTTAAGGATGCTTCATAATATTTTTCAATAATATCTCTAAGATACATACCATTATGCAACCAGTTTTGTCCGAAATAATTTAAACTTTACCTCTAATCATTGTTTTGAAATGCTGTAAGTCAGATACAATAAGACTCTCTTTCGTTTTACATTTCACATAAGTAATAGTCTCTTTATTAGAGGACAATTTCTTGTTGTTATATTTTTTACCGCCTCCTTGAAATTTTATAGCTAACTGTTATTAGAGAGTGAAATTCTCCACTTTCTCTCCCTTTTCCTTCCTTTTAGTAAAATTTAATTTATTATTATAATCACTAAGATTTACTTTAATATTATTCTAGATATTACAAAATTGTTTTAATTGATGTATTACTTCCTCTTCTCTGGATAAAACAAAACTCGTAATACCAAACCATTTATTATCTTTAAATTTTTTATAAATAATCCATTCTTTTTCTGCCTGTTCTTTTATAAAAGTTTTTTGTAAGTTTGCAAAAGTCTCTTTATGTTTTTTTGCTTTAATCAATTTTTCAATAGCATAGATTATTTTATCAACTTCTCCCTGGGAATTTTCTGAGATACAGGAAGTTTTAAAATAGTAATCTATAAATACCGGTAACATATAAACAGAGTATCCTCTTGTTTGCTGAATTATTTTTTTTGCTGTTTCTGTCTTTTCCCATAATGATAATTCTATACAGGATAAAAGAGTTGGTATGATGAGTTTTTCTACAGGGATATTTTTCAATGAAAGATTTATAAAGGCTACAGTCTCAGTTATTATAAGAGTATTTCTTCTTTGTTTATCTTCAAGGCGCAATTGTGATGGGGTTTTGTTCATTAGCTCTTTTGAATTTTCCCTGTATTCTTTAATTAAAAATGCTAAATTATAGAAATTACCTTCTTTATATAAAGAAGATAGTTCTTCTAAAACCATATCCTTTATCTGTTCTTCCATAATAGAAACTGGTTCTCTCTTTCTATTTTAAAAAAAAATTACTTCTAAATAAACATTTGTTACAGTGCAAATAAAAAATCATTTCCTATAGGATTTTCCATTGATTCCCCATGATGATTTACTATTACCTGAGTAGTTACTTTAATTTCTGCTTCGGAAAGGGAAGTTCTGGTATAGGTATTAACCTCTGATTTTATTAGCTTGCCTTCTCCATAAGCAAAATATGTAATACCATTACCTCCTATTGTTTGTGTTACTCCTTCATCGAGGTTAAAGTTAACTTCTTCTGTATTTACAATTATTTTAGCACATTCTACATTGGTAAATTTTTCAAATCCTTCAAATTTATATGTGGTTTTTAAAATGATACCTTCTGGTTGAGAAGGTATAGAAATTTCTTTCTCACTTGTCCAAATATCACCGGGATTTATTTCTCTATTCGGAAAGGCTGGAGGACTTTGAGTTTCTGTTCCGGATGTTGTTATAACTTCACCATTATCTGCCATTTTCATTATAAAAATTTTATCTTTTTTGTTTATTGCAACCTCTTCGCCATTTTTCCATAAAATAGAAGAATCTATAGAAACTTTCAGGTCTATTATTCCATTACTATGAACTTCTATAACATTTTGTGTCATGGTCATTTCTATTTTACTTTCAACTTTTTCATAGTACTTTCCTTCTTTTGCTTCTCTTAAAGATTGAACTGTAGTAGTATATTTAGAAGATTGCCCCTTTTTTAATTTATATTTTAATATCATAAAAAAATAACAGAGGACGAAAGACCAGCTTTTGCGCTTCTTATCTCCTTCTTTAAATTAGTTAATAAATTATGAATATCCTCATAAGAATATAGCAGAAGTGAAAAAGAAAGTCAATAACTGTCTTAGTTTCAGGCTAACTGTTTTATAAACAGTTTAGTCTTTAATATTAAGAATTGAGAGAAAAATTACTTGTAAAAAACCTGATACTGACCTGATAAAAACTTGATTGGTGGAATTTAATATGATATAATTCCTTTATATATTTAATAAAAATATGTTTTATTGTTATCTTCATAACCTGTGGGTTTTTGATGAATTATGTGGGAAAAATTTGAATTTAAAAATTGGTCTGTTTCAAATAAACTTGTTTTTTCTTTCTTATTAATAAATCTCCTTTCTATATCTATTATAAGTTTTTTTCAGTATGAAAAAAATCGTACTTTTGTAAAAAAAATAGAGCTGAAAAATCTTTGCTATCGTTCTAATTATTTGAATTTACATATAGATTATTTTCTCAAAACCAGTAGTATAATTCTTAAATATATAGCCGGTGACGATAGGATTAAATATTATCTGACACTCTCAGAAGAGGATAGAATCCTTCATTACAAGGAAATTGTCACTTTACTTTCAAGTTTTAATTATGCATTTTTGGATACACAAAATTCAGCTATGAAAAGTAAAGAAACAAATTTAATATTTTTGTTAGATTCTAAAGGTAATTGTATTGCTACTAATAAGGGACCTATAAATGAAGAGACCCTTAACTTTATGAGAGTATTTAAAGAAACAACAACAGGGAAAAAGTTGTCTTTTTCTGAGATTACAGAAAATAATACAGAATTAGAATTGATAATAGCCCTTCCTATAAATGGAGAGGATAATAAAGATTTGTCAGGTGTAATTGGCGTAAAGTTTCCTCATAATGTTTTGAACAATATTATCAGCAGAATAAGTCTTAAACCATATAATCAGGTTTTTATAAGTAATTATAATAACATATCTGTCTCTGGCCAGGAAAAATTATTTTATAGCTCTCTTCCTGATTTGACCTCTGAAACTGAAAATACCAGAGAATTTTCAGTTTATTTTTTTAAACATTTACCTGTTGAAGAAATGAAGGAGGTTGTCACAGATAATTTGAAGCCATTTGATTTAGATATTAAAACTTATTTATTTATTGCAGGAACTTCAATTGGTGCTATGTCCAGACTGCCAGGTCAGGACTGGTTAATAGGAATTTCTAATCCAACAGCACAGGTGTTGGACCGTGGTAGTGAACAAATCTGGATTTCCTTTTTAATTGCTGGAATTACAGCGATAATTATTATAGTAATTTCTTCTTTTATAAGAGACTCTTTTTGCAAGCCCATAGAAAAATTATTGAATGCAGTGGGACAAATCAGGAAAGGCAATTTAGATACCAGTGTGAATATAGATACCAAGGAAGAGTTTGGTTCTCTTGCCGATACTTTTAATCAGATGATAAGAGAATTGAGATATTCAAAGGAAGAACTTGAACGTGCTAATTTTGATCTTAAAAAAACTTCTGAGGAATTAGAAAAAAGTAATCTTCATCTTTTAAAAACTCAGGAAATAGCTATTCAGGGTCTTTCAAAGCTTGCAGAAAGTAGAGATCCTGAGACAGGTGCACATATAAAGCGAATACAGTATTATGCTAAACTTCTGGCAATTGAGATTAGAAATCAGGGAAAATATAAAGATAAGATTGATGATAAATTTATAAATAATATTTATATATCAAGTGCTCTTCATGATGTTGGTAAAGTAGGCATACCTGATTCTGTATTACTTAAACCTGGTAAGTTAGACCCGGAGGAAAGGATTATAATAGAGTCACATTCTATTATTGGAGGAAATGCTCTGGAAGAAACTGAAGAAATACTAAAAAAAGAAAGTAATGGAGAAGCAAGTTTTCTCACTATGGGTAAAGAAATTGCCTATTACCATCATGAAAGATGGGATGGGAAAGGTTATCCTTATAAACTTAAGGCAGAAGAAATTCCTCTTGCAGCTCGAATAGTAGCCCTTGCTGATGTTTATGACGCTCTGACTTCAGATCGTGTTTATCGCAAAAAAATGTCACATGAAGAGGCTAAAACAATCATACTTGAGGGCCGGGGTACTCAATTTGATGACGATGTTGTATATGCTTTCCTTAACGTAGAGGATAGATTTATAGCTATAAAAGATCAGTTTAGAGATTTAGGAGAAGCTGTTTAAGGGTGAAGAGTGAAGAGGAATAAAGTTTCTTCTGCTCACTCTTCACTTTTTATAGATATTACAAAACCAAAGGTACTTCCTTCTCCTTCTTTACTATAAAACCATATGGTCCCATCAATTTCTTCAACCAGTTTTTTAGTAATAATCAATCCTAATCCGCTGCCTTCATATTCACGTGTAGAGGAACTGTCTGCCTGCCAGAATTCTCTTTGAAATAATTTTTGTTGATCCTGAGGTTTAATTCCTATTCCATTATCAGTTATAGAAACATTAAGGTAATTTTCTTTTTTATTATCATCTTTTTTTAAACCGCCATAAGGATTGGTTTTTGTTATTTCAGCTTTTATTATGATAGTCCCATTGTGGCCTGTAAATTTTACAGCATTACTTAAGAGATTATTTAATATGTGTTCCAGTGAAACTTCCTGAACATTGATAGAAGAAGGTATATTCTCTGATAAATTAATATTGATATTTAATTTCTTTTTTTCTATTTCAGATTTAAAGTTCTTTTTGACTTTTTCAATTATTTGATGAAGATTTATATCTGTCTTTATTTTATCCCTTTTTTCTTCAATACTTGCAGGTAAAGCCAGAATATTGTCTACAGTTTCTTTAAGTCGTGCACTGGCATTATAAATATCTGTAATAATTCCTTTTTGTTCTTCATCTAATTTTTTATCTGCCAGTAGTATTTCTGCAAAGCTTATTATAAGGGCTACAGGTGTTCGGAATTCGTGATTTATATTTGATAGAAACTGGGCTTTTATTTTATCCATATTTTCTAATTCTGCCCGGGCTTTTTTGAATTTGATATTGACTAATTCCAGTTGTTGTTTATTTACCTGATATTCTTCATTTGTTTTCTTTAATGTTTCTATGTAAGCCTGTGCTTTATCAAGTTTTTGCGTAATTAGGTCAAGCTGGTCTTGATTTATTTTAAGTGTAGCCTGGTATTTCTTTACTTCATCAAGTTCGTCGGTATCATCGTCTGTCTTTTTATTTTCTACAGAGATAACTTCCCGGTCCTTAGAATCTATAATTGATAATGTAGTGTGTTTTTTCTCTGAGATTTTAACCCTCAGTAAAAAGTAAATAAAAATATAAATTACAATTGTCATACTGATACTTATAATAAGAAGACTTTTAATTAAATCCTGAAGTTTCTGATAATTTGAAAAAGGGTCTGCAGGTATAGCACATAATATGGAGCCGGAAAATTCCCCATTCCTGTATTTTAAAGGATATATAAAACCATAATATCCTATTCCTTTTATATTGAAATTTTTTAAAACTATATTGTCCTTTTCAAGTTCTTTTATTATTTCCGGTGAGAGATTATTTAAATCAGAATAATATGTTCCGATTATTTTTTTATTCCCAAGATAGATACCTACTTTAAGGGTTTTTATATTGATTTGCTTTTGAAAATATGAATCAGAGAGTTTATTACCCAGTATAAGCCATCCCTCTAATTTGTCCTTTGTAAATGGTACAACAGCAATTATAATGATTTCTCCTTTTGAATTAACTATGGCCTGGATCATTTCTGCCCTTTGTTGAACTATTTTTTCTTCATTTAGAATTAGTTTTGTTATGATTTCTTCTTCAATATCACATCCCCATCTGTCTATCAAGATGCCGTCTTTTTTTCTTAACTGTATAAAATCTGCAGGTAAAGGATTGCTTTCCAGACCTTCTTTTAAAAGTTTATCTATATCATTAAATGCACATAGGGATATATTGAAGATATATTTTTTTTCCTGTTCCATGCCTGTCTGACATAGGAATAGAGCATTCTCAAGGTCTTTTTTGTTTTCTTTTTGAAATTCTTTTAAATTATTGTAGAATATGAAGGAAATAATAATTATATATAAAATTATTACCTGTAAAATTTTATGTTCTAAAAATTTTTGAACAAGGAGCAATTTTTATCACCTTTTATGGATTGTTATGAAATTAATAAATATAATAATTATATTATACGTTATAAAGAGGATTTTTCAAGGTCTAAAAAATATAATAAATGTTGATGTTTCAGAAATAAGAAAAAATTTCATAAAGACTTGACAGCTAAAATTAAATAGTCTATACTATAATAGATATATAAATAAAGGTGTGTTCTTTTTTTAGATAAGTAAATGAAAATGAAAGTCATTTTCATTTAAAATTAAAATAATCAAATTATATTTATGAGGCAGAAGTTTTTTTGTAAGTTTTATTTTTTAATATTTAAATTAAGTATATTATCAGAGAAAGGTAAAGATTTATGAGAACTTTATTAGATCTTAAAACCGGTGAAAAGGCTATAGTAAAAAAAATAACTGGTTATAGCCTTATACATAGAAGACTTTTAGATATGGGCATTGTTTCTGGAACTTGTGTTCAACTGGTAAAATCTGCTCCTTTAGGAGATCCTCTGGAATTTAAAATTAAAGGATATCATTTGTCTTTACGAAAGTCTGAAGCATCAACAGTAGAAATCATGTAGGTCAGGTTTTTTGTCCGGGTTATAAATATGACACAATACCTGAATAGTTATGAAATGGGAATATATGTCAAATAAGATAAAAGTTGCTCTCGCGGGAAATCCGAATTCAGGTAAAACAACTCTTTTTAATGCTCTTACCGGTTCAAGACAACATGTTGGCAATTATCCCGGTGTAACTGTAGAAAGAAAAGAAACTAAATGTAAGTATAATGGTATAGAAATAACAGTAGTGGACCTCCCCGGAATTTATAGCCTTACTCCTTATTCTATTGAAGAATTAGTGGCAAGGAATTTTATTTTTCAAGAAAAACCTGATGTTATAATAGATGTAATAGATTCTTCAAATCTGGAAAGAAACCTCTATCTGGCCATACAATTTATAGAACTTGATGTACCTCTTCTTCTGGTTTTTAATATGATAGATGAGGCTATATCAAAAGGATATCATATAGACATTAAGTTGCTTTCCCGATTATTGAATACACCCGTTGTTACAACTGTTGCATCAAAGGGTGAAGGTATAGATGATATTTTCAAAACTGTAGTTGCCTTGGCAGGAAACAGAAATCAGGCCAGTAGCAGTATAATTAAATATGGAAAAGAAATAGACAGTCAGATAAATATATTATCTGATTATCTCTTAAATAAGAATATTATGAATGGCAAGTATGCTTTTAAATGGCTTGCTATCAAATTACTGGAAGAAGATAGTGAAATTATTCAGGAGATAAATAAAAATTGTGACAATTCTGAAGAAATATTGTCTCTTTCTTCTAAATGCAGAGATTATTTGCAGAGTTTTTTCGGTGAAAAACCGGAGCGTATTATTGGTGATAAAAGATATGGTTTTATAAATGGTTTATGTAAAGAAACAGTTTATTTAGCCCAGGAAGATAGAATATCTACCTCAGAGAAAATAGATAGTGTTTTAACTAATAGGATCCTTGGAATTCCAATATTTATTCTATTTATGTGGATTGTTTTTCAATTGACTTTTACTCTTGGCAACCCTCCTATGAGATTGATTGAATTCTGTATTGGATCACTTGGAAGATTTATTGCTTTTTTTATGAATGATGGAATTTTAAGATCTCTTATTGTAGATGGTGTAATAGGAGGAGTAGGAGGAGTTCTGGTATTTTTACCAAATATACTCTTGTTATTTCTTGCTTTAGCCGTTCTGGAAGATACAGGATATATGGCAAGAGTAGCTTTTATTGTTGATAAATTAATGCATTTTATAGGTCTCCATGGTAAATCATTTATTCCTCTTCTTATAGGTTTTGGTTGCAGTGTTCCTGCAATTCTGGGAACAAGAACTATTGAGAATAGAAAAGATCGTATTATTACAATACTGGTAGTACCATTTATGAGCTGTGGTGCCAGACTTCCTGTCTATACATTGCTTATAGGTGCTTTTTTTTCATCTGCTGTGGCAGGCAATGTTCTCTTTTCTATATATATCACAGGTTTTCTTCTGGCTATATTAATGGCGGGTATCTTTAAAAAATTTCTTTTCCCGGGTGAATCCACACCTTTTGTTATGGAACTTCCTCCTTACAGGATACCTACATTAAAAAGTGTAATTATACATATGTGGGAACATACCTGGCTTTATCTTCAAAAGGCCGGTACCATATTGCTGTCTTTATCAATATTGATATGGTTTTTAACTAATTTTCCTCAGAATATTACTTACAGTAAGGATTATGAAAATAATATTAAGTCTGCCAGAGAAAATTTTGTTATTAATATGGAACCTCTGGCCCAAAAATTAAATGTCTCTATTGAGGATATAGATAAAAATGAAGACATAAAAAAAATTATAGAAAACTTAAAAACTTTGAAGCAATCTGAGGATGCAGTAAAACAGGGGGAATTATTAAAGTACCAGTACGGTGAATTATATAATTTGAGTGTTAATTATATGGAACTCCAAAATTATATAGCCGGACAGATGGAAGAAAAACAGAGAGAGAAGTTAGGGGTAAGCTATGCCGGTCGTATGGGTAAAGTACTTGAACCTTTTATTTCTCCTTTAGGATTTGATTGGAAGATAGGTGTTGCGTTATTTTCTGGCTTTGCTGCCAAGGAAGTAATAGTATCAACTCTTGGTACTATCTATAGCCTTGAAGAAGCAGATGAAAATTCTATTTCTCTCAGAGAAGCCCTGAAAAAGGATAAGATTTTTTCTCCTCTTGTGGCATATACTTTGATGATATTTATTCTTATATATAGTCCCTGTATAGCCACTATAGTAGTTGTCTGGAAGGAAACAAATTCTTATTTCTGGCCATTGTTTATGATATTTTATACTATTTGTCTTGCCTGGATATTAGCATTTTTTATATACCAGGGAGGGAGATTACTGGGATTAAATTGATTTACTTTTGAGAAGGGATAGGTATGTTAGATTATGTAATTGTAGGCCTTATAGTTTTAGCTTCTTTTATATTTTTTATAAAAGCTTTTATTCGTAAAATTAAAGAAAAATCTTCCGGTAAATGTCAGGGTTCTTCTTCATGTAATAGTTGTTGTTCAGGACATTTGAGAGATAATAGAAAAAGTGAAAAGAAGTGAAATGTGAGAAGTTAGATGTGAAACGTGGGTAGGAGCAGAATATTGTTCTGCCCTTTTACCGATCACACACCACCCGATCACTGATTACTTATTACATTACCGGTCACCCATCACTGGAACGTTCTACAAGTATTTTATGTAGCATTTCCTTAAATTCAGATATTTTATATGGTTTTGCAACAACACCTTTAAATCCATATTTTTTAAATTCAGCCATTACAGGATCATTAGAATAACCGCTGGAAACAATTGCTTTAACTTCTGGATTAATCTCTTTAAGTTTTTCTATAGCTTCTTTTCCGCCCATTCCTCCGGGTATTGTTAAATCCATTATTATTACATCAAAGGGTTGGCCTCTTTCCTGAGCTTTTTTATATATTTCAATTACTTCAGTACCGTCTTTTGCAACTTGCACCTTATATCCGAGACGATGCAGTATCATTTCAGTTGTTTTTAAGACCAGAGGTTCATCATCCATTAAGAGTATACTTGCATTTTTTTTAATACTTTCATTAATTTCATCATTATCTTTTAATTCATATTCAATGGCAGGCAGATAGATATAAAAGGTTGTACCATATCCATAATCAGATTCTGCATTAATATATCCTTCATGTTTTTTTATAATAGAATATGCTGTTGTCAGACCGATACCTTTCCCTTCATGTTTGGTGGTAAAATAGGGATCAAATATTTTGGGCAGATTTTCTTTAGTTATTCCAGTTCCAGAATCTTTTATGTTAATTTTTAGATATTTTCCTTCAGGGAAGGGTAAAATTTCTGTTGATTTTATATTTACGTTTTCAACTTTTATTTCTATCTTGCCACCATGGGGCATAGATTCTTTTGCATTAATTATAATATTATTTATAACCTGGCTTATTTGAGATGCATCAATTTCTACAGGCCAGAGAGAAGGGGGGATATGAAATTCACTCTTTACATTTGAACCACTCAGAGCAAAGCAGGTTGTTTCCTTTATTAATTCTGAGATAGAAGTACACATTTTGATAGGTGAACCGCCTTTCGCAAAAGTGAGCAATTGTCTGGTTAAATTTTTTGCTCTGAGAGATGCATTTTCTGCTTCTGTCAATATATCATATATTTCATCACCTTGCTTTGTATACATTTTCCCGAGAGTTATATTACCTATAACTGTTGTTAAAATATTATTAAAATCATGAGCAATTCCCCCGGCCAGAACACCTAGAGATTCTATTTTATTGGCTTTTAGAATCTCTTCTTCTAACTTTGTTTGTTCAGTAATATCTCTGAATACCAGTACAACTCCGATAATCTTTCCATTTTTATCAAGAATAGGTGCTCCACTATTGGATATGAGTTTTTCTGAACCGTCTTTCCCTATAAGAAGTGTCTCTTCAGGAATAGTTGTTATTTTAAATGTTTTGAGTACTTTTGCTACAGGATTTTCACAGGGTTTTCTACTTTTTTCATTGATAATATGAAAAACCTCGTTTATATATTTTCCCCGGGCATCTTCTTCTGACCAACCAGTAATGTGTTCTGCTGCTTTATTAATTAATACTATCTTACCTTCTATATCTGTAGTAATAACACCATCTCCTATAGATCTTAGTGTTACTGCAAGATGCTCTTTTTCAGAAGCAAGTAATTCTTCTGCTTTTTTCCTCTCTGTAATATCCTGAATCATAGCCATTTTCGATATTGTTCCATTTGAGTGGTAAACAGGTGTATTCACAATATAATACCACCTGTTATCTTTCGGGCTGAGTATTTCCCATTTAACTGTTTCACTACGAAATATTTTCTCATTTACACACCAGGGACAGATTTCTTCAAGTTCATGAAGGACTTTAAAACATTTTTGTCCCGTGCCATTATAACCCGTCCTTTCAATGAAGTGTTTATTCATGAATTCCACAGTATAGTCTTCTGAACAGATGTAAATTAATCCGTCAAATGTTTCTACTATGGCTTTGTATTTTGCCCAGGAGTTATCGAGCTCATTATAAGTATATTTTCTTTCTGTAATGTCATGAATTATTACCCTGATTATATCATCTTCTGTAGAATTCTGAATTAAACTTACATCACAGATGACCCATTTCATTAATCCAGATATTGTTTTTATAGGGAATTCTATGGCACGGAGAAATTTATTTTTTTGAATTTTTTTAATATCCATTTCATCCGGCCATGGAGATGTAAGGAGTTCTGAAATATTTTTCCCTGCTAAAAGAGAGGGTTCGGGGAATCTATCTTCAATGTCCAGGATTTTTAATGTTATCCTGTCTATAGTCTGGATTAAACCTTCTAAATTATAAGTATATATTCCAATCCCCGCGAATTCAAGAGCTTCTTTAATATCTGATATATTCATAAAATGTAATCTTTTCTTTTATTATAGATAAGTCATCACAAATCACCAGGTTATCAATTATATAATTATAATATATTACTAAATTATTTTCTGTCTTTAAGATAACATTTACAAGAGTTTTAATTTATTTCAAAGTATAAAAAAAATTCAAAGGATATTTTTATAATTCTTAGAAAATAAGTAAAAAATCTTATTAAGGAGTAATCAAATTATGAAAGTAATTGCTTTTAACGGTAGTCCCAGAGAAAATGGAAATACTGCGATTCTTCTTAAAACAGTTTTATCTGAACTCTCTAAGGACGG
The DNA here is from genome assembly GCA_022704525.1 of Bacillota bacterium. Classification (GTDB taxonomy): domain Bacteria; phylum Vulcanimicrobiota; class SpSt-956; order SpSt-956; family JAKJGF01; genus JAKJGF01. Next base: position 36,251 of record JAKJGF010000015.1, read on the forward strand.
TATTGAAACTGAACTTATTCAGTTAGGAACAAAACCTCTATCCGGGTGTATTGCCTGTTATAAGTGTCGTGAAAATAAAGATAGAAAATGTGTTATTACTACAGACAGTTTAAATGACTACATAGTAAAAATGATCGAAGCAGATGGTATTATTTTGGGTTCACCGGTTTATTTTACAGATATTACATCTAATATTAAATCTCTTATGGACAGGGCCGGTTTTGTATGCAGGGGAAATGGAGATCTTTTGCAACGTAAGTTAGGAGCGGCAGTGGTAGCTGTAAGACGTGCCGGAGGCATTCATACCTTTGATTCTTTAAATCATTTTTTTCTGATAAATCAGATGATTGTTCCAGGGTCCAGTTACTGGAATATAGGTATGGGTCTTATGCCAGGGGATGTAACTAAAGATGAAGAAGGTATGAAAACTATGGAAAATCTCGGTAAAAATATGGCCTGGCTCTTAAAGAAAATACATTCCTGAAAGGAATAAAAAAACAGGAGAAAGACTTCAGTAAATCGCTATAGAGTAAATATATGGATCTCATAGCTGATAGCTGATAGGTAATAGCTATTTATGAAAAATATTTTAAAAAGTCATTACAAAGTAATAAGTGAAATAGAAAGTGAAGTAATAGATGGTCTTTATCTTCTTATGGATAAAGATACTAAAACTGAATATATTTTGAAGGAGATCCTTCAAAAAACTACTTCTTTGGAAGATGAAATTATACTGAGAGAATTTGGTGAATTAGTAGAAAGAGGTGCTACTATAGATGATACTATAGAAACACCGATTATAGTGGATTTCTTTATAGAAGAAGGACATAAATATCTTGTTTTGGAAGCCTGTGAAGATAATGGAACTGTTTCCTGGCTTGAAGCTTTTCCATCTCTTGGATATATTTTCAGGGATTCTTATGTGGTAGTTCATGGTATATCGACAGGGGGGTTTGGTGTGGTCTATCAGGTAAGAGATGCTCATATACCGGGTAAATACTGGGCTTTAAAGGAGATGTATGATGATAGTGACAGGCCGAAAGTAATAGAGAAGAGTTTTCGACAGGAAGCAGAGATACTTGCAGGACTTGAACATCGATGTATTCCAATTATAATAGGTTTTTTTACTGAAGAAAACAGACATTATCTGGTTATGGAATATATAAAGGGCCATACTCTGGGGGATATGATAGATAATCTTCAGGGAAATGAATATTTGCCGGAAGAAATTATTCTGGAATGGGCTATTCAGATATGTGAAGTCCTTGAATACCTTCATGGAAGACCTCAACCTGTAATATTTCGGGATATGAAACCTGATAATATAATGATTACCTATGAAAAAGAATTAAAACTTATAGATTTCGGTATATCCTGTATATTTGAAGGCCCCAGGGGTAAAACTACACTTCATGCTCTTCTTTCTGAAGGTTATGCACCACAGGAGCAATGGCTTGGAAGAACAGAACCAAGAAGTGATATTTATTCTTTCGGAGCAACTCTTCATCACCTTATAACCAGGATTCATCCAAGAGATATAGCTCCTGAGTTCCCGCCACCGGATCAATTAAATCCTCTTATATCAAGAGAGTTATCCCTTGTAGTGCTTAGAGCATTGCAACCAAAGCCTGTAGATAGATATCAGACTGTTTCTGATATGAAAAAAGATTTATTAAAAATAGCAGAGATAAGAAAATCTTCTGAGGAAGAAAGTGTTTTGCTCTCTTCAGGAGAAAAATATGAAGAAGAAGATTCTTTTAAAGCACTCTCTGAATATATGAAGGTTCTGGATTTAAATAAGAAGAACGAAAAAGCCCATTACAGACTTGCCGGATGTTATGAAAAACTGGGGTTTAAGGATAAAGGAATAGAACATTATAAAAAAGCATTAGAATATGCTATTTCAGCTGATATTAAACAGAAGAGTTACGAGAGATTAAAGATTCTTGAAGGAGAGATACTTGAAAAATCTTTAGGACCTGTCTCTGCCAGGATTATGGAGAATATAGAATTGATCCCTGCCAGTAATCTTGAATATGGTTCTTATCTTTCCCCCAGAGATTTTCTTTTGACTTTAAGATTTGGCCATAGCTCCGGTATAAATGATCTATCTATAGTGCCGGGAACCAGTCTTGTAGCTTCTGCCGGTAATGATAAAACTATTAAAATCTGGGATATAGATAAAAAGTTGCTTATGTATACTCTGGAGGGACATATGGATGAAGTAAATTTTGTCTCTGTAAGTTCTGACGGAAAATGGCTT
>JAKJGF010000192.1 GCA_022704525.1 Bacillota bacterium
GAGAATTTTTTTTCCACTGTCAAATCCCTTCCTATACAACACTTTTTTTATATCTTTGAAAATTTTTTGCCATTATAATCTTGATATGTCTTTTTCGGTATATAACCATCTATTTTTTTACACAACCTATCATCGGTGTATAAGTTGTCATATTATGTTATAATAAGATTAAAAGGGTGGTTCAAACAATCGGAGGCGACTTTATGAAAAAACTTCCCTTAAGCCTGCAAACTTTTGAGAAAATTATAAAGGATAATTGTCTCTATATTGACAAATTATAATATGGAATTAATAGACAAGAATTAATAGGTCTTATTACAAGAAAAAATATTATTTCCGCCTATAATAAGGCTCTTTATGAAGAAGACAATCTTTGAGCTACTTAATTTCTTTTTTTTTCTCTCATAGTAAAAATTATAATGAATAACACTCTGTCCAGAGACCTGTAAAAAAATGACGGCTATTGTTACCTATTACTCTGTTTTTATATCCTCCTTCCTGAACAACAAGGACAGGAAGTTTAAGGGAACCGATCATTTTGCCATTTACTTCAAAATCTCTATAATTAAGAAGCCAGGTACCTGTGGGATCACCTTTGGAAGTATCCAGTCCTAGGGAAACAACAAGGAACCGGGGTTGAAATTTTGTTATTTTTTTTAATGCCACAGAAAGAGTTTCTCTGTAACGGGAACCATCAATTTTTTCAGGTAAAGGGAAATTTACATTAAATCCTGCTCCTTTATCCTTCCCCTTTTCCTCTTCAAAACCACTGAAATAAGGATAGGTAAAACGGGGATGGCCGTGGATAGAAATGGTAAGAACATCAGATCTGTCATAGAATATATCCTGATGACCGTTTCCGTGATGATAGTCAATATCCAGAATGGCAACCTTACCGTATTGACTCAGATAATGTGCGGCAATTGAAGAGGAATTGAAATAACAGAAACCTCCAAAAGAACGCTTTTCTGCATGATGTCCCGGAGGTCTTACAAGGGCATAGGCTATACGGAATCCCTGAAGAATTTTATCTGCACCTGTAAGGGCACAGTCTACAGCTTTTTTTGCCGCAAGAAAAGCATTATAGTTTAAAGGAGTAAAGGTATCTATACAGTAATAACCTGCTCTGACAGATAATTCTTTTGGTGGATGAGTGGCATTTCTTATGGGAAAAACATATGGATATATTGATTCTCCTGGTTTCATGTCGGAACAGACTTTTTTGAAATAATTAAAGAAATTACTGTCGTGAACTGCTAGTATATGCTTTTCCGGGAAATGATGTGGCAGGTAACGTTGAAATAATAGAGTTTTTTCGATTTCTTTCAGAATAGAATTTATTCTTACAGGAGCTTCAACATAACCTCTCTCTCTTACATGGTGAATATCGTGATTTTCATTAATTATAAGAGGAATCATTTTATCCTGAGAGATAGAAATTTTTAAAGATACAGAAATATCTTTTTTTATATATTTTGTTTCTCTGAGTTTTATGGGATCATCTTTAAAAGATTCTACTACCATATTAATATACTCAGGACTACATAGTTTTCCGTATTTTCTTTCTAAAATGGCTCTGACTATAGAACGTGCTGTTTTACCTGAAAGTTTTATATCCTGTCCGAGAGAATCGTAAACAAGATAAGGAGGGTTTGTAGAAGTTGATTTTACAGGAGTTTCATAGAGGGTATTGATAATGGGTCTTGCTCCATATCTTTCATAAAAACGAAGCCTCGTAGCATTTTGTTTGCATATCTCTCTGTCAGGACATAAGAGAGGATCATCAGGAAGGCATTCGAAAAAAATACCGAGAGTTTTTAAAGCCAGGGCTTCCTCTCTGACTCTGTTATAAAGAGCTCCTCCTATACCACGTCCTGTCATTTCTTTTGCAGCAGAGATATAATCAAGGTAACAGAAATTCAAAAAAGGTGCATGACACAGAAGGGCAAAGCCCTGAACACGAAATTTATCATCTTCAAGGACAAAAAGTATGGAACGAAAGCGATATTTCAAAGGATTGCTTAATTGTTCCGGCAGTTTTTCTATATCCTGTTCTGGAAGTTCATGGAACTGGGTTTTTAAAATATGCTGAACCTGCTTTATAGCCTCTCTGCTTGAAGGTATGGCATTATCATAGATGCGACGGATTCTGAACATTTTTTACCCCCTTATGGAAATAATTGATGAAATACACTATCTATAACAGATTATAATAATATCATAAAATAAATAGATTATAAAGTTGTTTGTATTAAAAAGTTTAGTCCTGAAGAGGTTATTAACAGTCAATAAAATTTTAGGTAAAATTGTATAAAACCTTGTATTTCACCTAATTTATATGCTATAATATAAAAAATGATATTTTTAATAGAAAAGTAAAAGTTATGGGAAAATATTATAATATAGGAGAATTCGCAAAACCTATAAAGAGAAAACAATAAAGATAAGGATAAAAGATAATAGAGTAAAACTTTATATAGTGGATAAAGTATATGAATATCGTCATTTTGAAAATATGTATATAATCCTTCTTCATCAGGATTATAATCAAAAAATAAATGATTACAAGAAATTAACTGATTATAGAGTAATGAGAGCAGTATTAAGAGATAATAATGTCAGAATTAAAGAATAATGGAGAATGTAAATTAAGTAAAAGTGTAAAACAGAGTTTTATTCAGATTCCATTTATAGAACTTCTTGATATGATTAAGTATAAATGTGAGTCCCGGGGAATAACAGTTAATTATGTTGATGAAGCCTATACATCAAAGACATCATCCAATCCTCAGACATAAAAGAAATTCAGAAATTATCTAAAGACAGTAAAGTTTCAACTGATGATTTCAAAGGAAGTAAATATAAATCAACGGATATGATAGAATTACTTAAGGAAACCGGTTATGGAAAATCTGAAGCCTTTCTCCGTGTAGCTCAGGCTATATCCGAGACTTTACCTTTAGACAGTAAAGAAAAGAAATTACCGGGTGGTTTTCTTGCCGGGAGAGAGAGATTAAGTCAGGAACTGAAGAAAGATACGGGACAGGGTAAGTTATTTTAATATAAATATTTGCTCAGGAGGTTTTTATGTATTTTAAATATGTTATTTCATTTTTGTTATTAATACTGTTAACAGGTATAGCCACAGTTAGTGGACAAATTGATACAGAAGTTATTACAGAAACTGTTACTCCTGTTATAAATCCTGTTCTAACTGCAGTCATTGATACTTCTACTTCTACCGGCATTGATAAAATTCCTGCAGAAACAGAAATCCCTCTCATTACTACTCCTTCACCTGATAGTAATTCAGTGACTGCTGCTTCAACTCCTTCGGCAGTGACTGATAAAACTCCTGTAGAAACAGAAATTCCTCTCATTACTACTCCTTCACCTGATAGTAATTCAATCACTCCTGTAGCCACCGTTATAACTCCCCTCCCAACTCTAAAAGTTACTGTATCTGATAAAAAAGCAGCTTCTGTTATCTTTTACAAAGAAGAGCTTTTTTCTATAAACACAGCACTGGGAAATTATTCTCCGGAAGAAAGAGCTAGTATCATATTAAATAGATTGGAAAAAGTATTAGAAGATGTTTCATTTAATCCGGAAGAGATTAAGGTGGAGATAAAGGACAGTCATCCCTGTATTATATATAAAGGCATAATAATAATGACCCTGAGTGAAGAAGACGGCAGATTTGAAGGTCTTACTGATAAAGAGGCGGCAGATAAATATGCTCAGAAAATAAGAGATACTTTGAAAACTTATAAAGAAGAGCACAGTTTTAAAGCTATTATTTTCGGTGTTATTTATTCTCTCATTGCCACATTGATTTTTATATTCCTTTTAACAATGCTGGATAAAATTCTCAAATTAATATATAAAAAGATTAATTCCTGGCGTGGCAGTCGTATTTTCGATCTTAAAATTCAAAATTTAGTCCTTCTTTCAGGAGATAGAATTGTAGAGGTTATAGTAAAATCTTTAAAAATAATTGCTTTTGTAGTAAAACTTATAATTTGCTACATCTATCTATCTGCAGTTTTAAGCTTTTTTGTCTGGACAAGAGACTTTGGTTCAAGACTCCTGAGTTATATTCTTTCAGGACTTTATATTATATGGTTAAAATTTTTATCCTATCTTCCCCATATGTTTTATATTGTTTTTGTAGTGGCCGTTACATATTATATAATCAGATTTATCAGCTTTATCTTTGTGGAATTGGAAAAAGGTACTATAGAATTTCCTGGATTTTACAGGGAATGGGCAAAGCCTACTTATATGATTGTAAGATTTCTTATTATTGCCCTTTCATTAGTTATAATTTTTCCCTATCTACCGGGATATGGTTCTCCTGCTTTTAAAGGTATTTCTCTTTTTCTGGGTGTGCTTTTTTCTCTTGGTTCTACTGCTATTGTGTCCAACATAGTAGCCGGTATTATTCTTATATATATGAATGCCTTTAAGATAGGAGATAGAGTGAAAATAGGAGATGTTACAGGAGATATAACAGAAAAAACCCTTCTTGTAACTCGGATACGTACACCGCAAAATGTGGATATTACAATGCCCAATGCTATGATACTGGCAAATTATATTATCAATTACAGTTCTGCCTCTCAGGAATCGGGGTTAATTCTTCATACCACTGTAACTATTGGGTATGATGTTCCCTGGAAAGATGTTCATAAATTACTGATAGAAGCTGCTCTTGCTACAGAGGGTATCTTAAAAGAACCTTCTCCATTTGTATTTCAAACCAGTCTTGATGATTTTTATGTAAGTTATGAGTTGAATGCTTATACAAATAAACCTAACAGTACAGGCAGTATTTATTCAACAATTCACCAGAATATTCAGGATAAATTTAATGAAAAAGGAGTGGAAATAATGTCACCTCATTACAGGGCTATGAGAGATGGAAATCAAACCACAATTCCTGCTGATTATCTCTCGGATACATATACACCACCGGTCTTTAAGATTTCTCAGGAGGAAAAGTCTTCACAGGAAATAGATCAATGACCCCGCCCACAAGGGGACGGAAAGAGCCAGGATTTAAGTAAAATAAAGAAAGGAGTATTAGATGAGATATTCAGTAATAATATACCCTCTCCTGTGGGAGTAGATTTAAGAAGTTCGTTACTGTTCAAAGCTTCTCTCTTTAAATAACAATATATGATATAATATTATAAAACTCAAAAAGGAGTGATGATAAAAATGTTTTATTCAATAAAAGACTTTAAGGAATTATGGGAATATGAGGTTCAGGCTACCAGCAAAATCTTTACCGCTCTTACTGATTCCTCACTTGATAAAAAGCTTATCGAAGGTCACTGGACTCTCGGTGAAACTGCATGGCATATTGTAATGACAATACCTGAAATGATGAATAAAACCGGACTATCTATTGAAATTCCCGGCCTTTACAAATCTTCACCGAAAAAAACCTCTGAAATTATAGATATCTATCATAAACTTGCCGGGGAACTTCTGAAGCAAATTGAGGAAAAATGGACAAATTCTACTTTAGAGGAAGAAGATGATATGTACGGTGAGAAGTGGAAAAAAAGTCATACCCTTATGGTACTTATTGGCCATCAGACTCATCATAGAGGTCAAATGACTGTATTGATGAGATTGTCAGGTTTACAGGTTCCCGGAGTATATGGCCCTTCAAAAGAAGAGTGGAATAAATACGGTATGGAAGAACCTCCAGTATAGAGAAATATCCTCTACTTATTGCTCTATTACCTTGGAAATAAAAAAATAGTAGTGGCAAAAGTCAGGAAGGAGAATGTCGTAAAATTCCCGATAAAGTAGAATAATCGTATCTGCTCAAAATTTCGTGGTTATCATCCAAATTCTCCTGAAATACTTGTTTCTTAATAAGTTATATGATATTATATGTTAAATTAATTTTGGATATGACTTTAAGGTTAATCTGACGGGGCATATATGGCAGAAAAGGTAAAACATAAAAAACTATCGGAATGGTTTGCCACAGCAATCTGTGGCAATGACATAACTTCAAGCTGTCTTTATGTGTCAGTAATATGTACAAGACACGGAGGTTGCTTTTCACCTTTTCTTCTTTTGATGATTTCAGTAGTACTGTATTTTTATAAAAAGATTTATTCCGAGGTTGGAGATGCATTGCCCCTTAATGGAGGAACTTATAATTGTTTATTAAATACTACCTCAAAATATAAGGCGAGTCTTGCGGCATGCCTTACAATATTATCATATATTGCTACCTGTGTAGTTTCTGCAACCACTGCTATGCACTATTTCTCTTCTCTTCATGACAGTTATCCTTCCTTTCCTGAAATCGATGTGATTTTAAGTACTATTATAGTACTTTTGTTTTTTGCAGTACTGACTATAATAGGCATTGGCGAATCCGCTGTGTTTGCACTTGTTATATTTCTTTTTCATATATTAACATTAATAGTTTTTTGTGGTATTACAGGATATTATGTAATAACTAATCCCCATATTCTTCTAAATAATATAGTAATTCCGAAAATAGGATTTTCTGATACCTTTATACCTCTGAGGGATAATTTTATAAATATAATATCTCACTGGAAAGAAATATTTTTCGCCTTATTTTTTGGTTTTTCTTCAGCTCTCCTGGGTATATCCGGTTTTGAGACTTCTGCAAATTTTATAGAGGAACAGCAAAAAGGTGTGTTTATAAAAACTTTGAGGAACATGTGGATTCTGGTAAGTATTTTTAATCCTTTAATTGCCTTGTTTGCTATTGGCACCTTTGAAATGTCTTATATAGCCAATCCTGCAAATGAAACCAATCTTCTGGCTGATATGGCCCAGAAAACAGGTGGTTATTTAATACATACACTTTTGGTAATAGATGCTGTTATGGTCCTTTCAGGTGCTGTTTTAACCAGTTATATAGGTGTAACAGGTCTTTGTAAAAGAATGGCCCTTGATAGATGTCTTCCTCAGTTTCTTCTGAAAGAAACCAGACGTGGCACAAATCATATAATAATTCTGGGTTTCTTTTTACTCTGTTCTTCTATTTTGATTATTACAGGAGGTAAAGTTGTTACTCTTGCAGGAGTTTATACAATTTCATTTTTAAGTGTTATGGCTGTTTTTGCAGTGGGAAATATTCTCTTAAAATTATATAGAGCTGGTCTTAAAAGAAATCATATAGCATCTTATCCTATTATTATAATTGCTTTTATTGCAGTTGTTACAGGTATTATAGGTAATATAATGATAGATAAACAGAATATTATAGTATTTTTAATTTACTTTATTCCTACAGTTATAGTAGTAAGCCTTATGTTTCTGAGAGTAAGTATACTCAGAATGATACTTTATATACTGGAAACTATTACAAAACAGATTAATGACTGGACAGGAAGAACTAAAGATTCTATTGTGAAACATATAGACAATATAAATAGTCATAGAGTAATCTTTTTTACAAGAGGTGATAATTCTGCCAGTTTAAATACAGCTATTCTCTATGTATTACATAATGAACCTACCAATAATATCAAGGTAGTCCATATTTACAAAGAAGAAAAGGATATACCGCAAAAATTATCTCAGGATCTGGAGTTCCTCAATCAGTTATATCCTCAGATGGATATAGAATTTGTGAAAATTAAGGGAGAATTTACTCCGGAATTTGTAGAGAACCTGTCAAAACAATTTAATGTTCCCAGGAATTATATGTTTATAGGTTGCCCCCATGAAAGATTTCCTTATGATCTTTCCGAATTTGGTGGAATAAGAATGATAGTTTGATTTTTTAGTATTGTTCTTTTATATTTAAAGCTAACCACAATCAGCCTAAGTACCGAGACAGGTAAAAAAGTATCCAAAAAACATATACACCTGTCCCTGTCCGGGCTCTGGAGCAAAAGATATGCCGTCAAAGGAGAAAGTTATAACTTAAATAAATATAAAACCGTATATTCTGTAATAACAGATTTCATTGTAACAGGATCATAGATTTTGCGTAGGAGCCCGGACAGGGACAGACCTGTGAGATAGATACTAACTTGCCTGTTGCAGTACCAAGGATAAAGCTGAAAGCTAATAATAGTTTTGTCTGATATAAAAATTTTTTTGCTTAAGGGGGAATAATTTATGAATGTAGGTATATTATATGATGGAGTTATTGAAAAGTATGCTCAGGAAGATATAGATGAAGCCATAGAGATGAAATTGATATCAGATGCTCTGACAGATTTAGGATTTACTCCTCTGAAGATTCCACTTTCTCTGAATATTGATCCTTCTATTTTTCAGAAGTATTGTAATTCTTTTGTTTTTAATTGTCTTGATTCATTAGAAGAAAAAGGAAGTCTCGCTTATATAATTCCTACAATACTTGATGAGTTAGATATTCCTTATACAGGTTCATCAGCAGAGGCTATTTATTTAACTTCAAATAAGATTATAACAAAAAGAATTCTTAAATCAGCTGGTCTTTTAACCCCTCCATGGATGACTGTAGAAGATGTTATTAAGGAGCAGATTGCCTTTGAACCACCCTATATAATCAAGCCTATACGAGAAGACGGCTCCTCAGGTCTGGATGAAAATTCAGTAATCTACAGTAAAAAACTACTCAGAGAAGCAATTATGAAAAGATCAAAAAAAGATAGAGATAGCTGTTTTATAGCTTCCTATATAGAAGGAAGAGAATTTAATGTCTCCCTTCTTATAGATAAATATAATCCTCAAATTCTTCCTCCACTTGAAATCCAATTTAAAAATTTTCCTGAAGATAAACCGAAATTTATTGATTATAAAGCAAAATGGATAAAAACATCCTTTGAATATCAAAATACAGTCAGAAATTTTGAATTTTCATCAGAAGATATAGAGCTTTTAGATAATCTGGTAAATATATCAGAAAAATGCTGGTCTATATTTGGTTTAGAGGGTTATGCCAGAATAGATTTCAGAGTAGATAGTAATGGTATTCCCTGGATACTGGAGATTAATGCAAATCCTTATCTTGGAAGTGACAGCAGTTTTATCTCTTCTGCAAACAAAGCAGGTCTGGATTTTAATCAGGTTATTGAAAGAATAATTCAGAAACCTGTAAAAAAAATAAAATCTCAGTTAAATTGTTATATTCCTGGTTTGACTCTTATGATAATACATTTTTTAGTAGATTTTTACCATTTTTATACCTGAATGTTTGCTATGATTCATAAGATGATTTTAAGTTATAAATAATAGGTTGTGTAAAAAAAGTGTTGGTTCGAATACCTATTGCACTAATTTTACCTGCACAAAATTGATTTTTAATAAATTTTTTAGAAACATAGCCAGTTTCCCTCCTTGTCATTCC
>JAKJGF010000193.1 GCA_022704525.1 Bacillota bacterium
TCAGCAGTACAGCTATTGTCTTAAAAATTTTTCAGGAAAAAGGAGAAGTAGACAGCCCTCATGGACGGACTTCCCTGGCCATTCTGATTTTCCAGGATATTATTATTGTTCCTATGATGTTATTTACACCTCTCCTTGCTGGAAGCAATCAGAATCCCATAGGTGAATTTACTCTTCTTTTTGGAAAGGTTATAGGTATTATGACACTGGTATTTGTCAGTGCCAGATGGCTAGTGCCCGGTATTTTGTATCGAATAACCAGAACCAGAAGTAAAGAACTTTTTTTATTAACTATTGTTTTTCTCTGTTTCGGAGAAGCATGGCTGACTTTTTCTGCAGGACTTTCTCTTGCCCTGGGAGCTTTCCTGGCAGGTATAATAATAGCTGAATCAGGATACAGTCATCAAACTCTGTCAGGTATTCTTCCCTTTAGAGATCTCTTTACGAGTTTTTTCTTTATCTCCATAGGTATGCTTCTGGATGTAGGTTTTCTTTATCATAACTTCTGGTTTATTCTTTTTGTGACTTTTATTGTTTTATGTTTGAAGTCTTTTATCGCATGCCTTGTAGTTATATTTCTGGGTTACCCCATACGCACAGCAGTTCTTACAGGTCTTGCTCTGGGGCAAATAGGGGAATTTTCTTTTATTTTATCTAAAGCCAGCACTTCCTATGGTTTGATTTCTCAGGATGTTTATCAGATATTTATTTCTGTTTCGATTCTGACTATGGTTTTAACTCCTTTTCTTATAGCTCTGGGAAAGCCTTTAACAGATATTATAGATAGATTACCTTTACCAGATCGAATTAAAAGAGGTATTTTTTCTGATCTTTCTACTCTTAAAGAAGATTATATCTTTAATGATCATGTGCTTATTATAGGTTTTGGTATAAATGGCAGAAATATTGCTTATGCCTGCAGATTAGCAGATATCCCCTATGTAATTCTGGAAATGAATCCTCAGACAGTAAGGGAAGAACATGCTAAGGGTGAATCTATTTTTTATGGAGATGCTACTCAGGAAGCAATTTTACACCATGTAAAAATTAAGGAAGCAAAATTAGTCGTAATTGGTATTAATGATCCCCCGGCAACTTACAGAATAATTGAAACTGCCAGAAGATTGAATTCTCATGTTTACATAATTGTAAGGACTCGTTTTATACAGGATATGTCTTCTCTTTATGAAGTAGGTGCAGATGAAGTTATTGCAGAGGAGTTTGAAACCTCTATAGAAATATTTGCCAGAGTTTTAACAAAGTATCTCCTGCCACAGAATAAAATTTTACAAATGATTGAGAAACTTCGGGGAGATAATTATGAGATGTTGCGAAATCTTCCTGATATGACGGGTTCCATAGAGGATTTAAAATACCATTCTACTGATATAGAGATTATTTCTTTACACCTTCCTGATATACCTTCTATAACAGGCAAAAGCCTTGCACAGATTGATCTTCGAAAAAAATATGAAATTACTCTGGTAGCAATAAAAAAAGATAAGGAAATGTTAATCAATCCCGATGGAAATACAATACTTAATACAGATGATATACTTATCCTGCTGGGGAAGAGAGATAAAATAGCTCATTTTTTTAATTTATTAAGTTAGTTATTTGACCTGTTTAAACTTAAATGTTATAATTGCAACAAAAATTCTTTCCAGGGAAGAGCTATGGTAGAAGAATATAAACTTATAAGAGATTTAACAAGTAAAGATGAATATGTGAGATTATCTGCTGCAAGAACTCTTGGAAATCAAAAAACTAAAGAAGCCGTAGATGGCCTTATACAACTTCTTAACGATACTAATGTGGCAGTGAGAACTATAGCTGCTGAGGCTCTTGGTAAAATTGGTGATGACCGTGCTGCTAACGGTCTTATTACCGGTCTTTCAGATGAATACAGTCGTATGAGAAAAGCTTCTGCAGAAGCTCTTGGAAAATTAAATGACTACAGGGCTTTGACTCCACTTATAAATTTGTACCAGAAAGATCCTGATCCTGATGTCAGAGATGTAGCAAGAAAATCTATAGAAAAAATAAATATTTTAGTTAATGATATTCTTGATAAACTTGAGGAAGAACTTGATAGCCCGAAAGATGCCGATAGAAAACAGGCTGTAAGATTTCTTGGTAAAATTGGCAATGGGAGAGCTATAACAATACTTCTTAAGGCACAGAATGATAAAAATTGGGAAATTCAACAGTCTGCATCAGAAGAGATTGACCGATTACTTATTATTGGTATAGAACCATTTTTGAATGGGTTAAAGGATAAAAACTGGAAAATAAGGGTTGCTGCTGCTGATTATTTAGGACGTATTCGAAATCTGGCTTCAATAGATCCTCTTGTAGAAGCCCTTCAGGATGAGAAGAAAGAGGTTGTAAGGTCAACCTGTAAAGCTCTTGGTGAAATAAAGGAGAAGAGAATATTATATCCTCTCAGGAGTTTACTTCAAAATACTACTGATAATAAAACTAAAGAAGAAATATTGACAGCTATAAGTAAAATAGGTGGCACTGAGAGTATTGAGTTTATGTTAAAGATATTACGTGAAAACATGGATTTTACCAGAGATATTGCGGAAGAAAGACTTTTTGATATGGGTACTGAAGTATTACTTCCTATTGCTCTTGAAATGCAGGAAATGAATATAAAAGCTCAGGAAGGTGCTGTCAGAATTCTTATCAGATTCGGAGAGAAAGGTGTAAATTATTTTGTAGAAAAACTTAATGATCCTGATAAACAGATACGAAAAGCCTGTGTAAATGCTCTGGGGCATATACAGGCAAGAGAAGCTCTTCATATAATTCAATACTATGCTAAAGATAGTGATGAAGAAATGAGAGAAATAGCTATAAATGCTATTAAACTCATAAATAAGAAAAAAAAGAGGACTTTAAAGCCAAGTTATGTCTTCAGCGGCAGTATTATTGACAGAGTTTCTACTTTCTTTTCTTCTACAATTAAGATGATTCATAATGTCAGAACTTATTCTAAGAATGAAGAAACATTTATATGTGGAAAATGCGGTCAGATAATTTCCAGGAAAGCTTCCTCAGGTAGTCTGACGGGACTGTTGGAAAAATCGAGGTTTGGCAAGTGTCCTCAATGTAATAAAATTTTATGTAATAACTGTGCCGATGCTGTTCTTATAGGCGATGGGGAAATTAGTATTAGTTGTCCCAAATGTAATGTAGAACTTGAGGAAATATAATTTTTCTAAAAATCAGTAGAAGGTTTTAATAATTTTTTAGAGAATATTTTACTAAATTTTGTAAATATTTTATTTTTTTGTAAGATTATGTATATAGTTTATAAAATAAATTTCATAAGAAATTAGGGGTTACAAAATTTAATGCCCCATAGACTAAGGAGTAGAAAATGAAAATATTATCGGTTGGCTATGCTCTTCCCAGTAAAAAAGTAACAAATGAGGATATCCTGAGAGAAGTTGATAAAAACAGCGGAAAGTATCTGTCTGAGAAGGATCTTGCAAAACTTAAATTTAAAATAGCTGATCTTTTTAAAAAAGCAGGAACTGATGTAAGATATCACAGGGCTGAAGGAGAAAACTCATTGGACTTTGCTATAAAAGCAGGCAATGATGCTTTGAAAAAAGCAAATCTTTCCCCAAAAGATATAGATATTCTTCTGTATGTAGGGGTTGGCCGTGGATGGATTGAACCTGCTACCTGTAATGTTTTACTTGATACATTAAAATTGAAGAATGCCACAGGATATGATATACTGGACGCCTGTGCCAGCTGGCTCAGAGCCCTGCAGGTTGCCTATCTTTATACAAAAAGTGGAACATATAAAAATGTCATGATTATGAACTGTGAGTTTAATGCAAGAGAATATACCAGTACTGAATGCAGAGCTTACCAGGAGATAGATTATCTATTTCCTGGCCTTACCATAGGAGAGGCAGCTACTGCCACAATTTTTACACAGTGTCCCGGGAATGATTTTTATTTTACCTTCAAAACCTGGGGTGAAAAACATAATCTCTGTAAAATTCCTCTACCAAATTTAGATCAATTTACTACAGGAGAACTTACTAAAACAGAACCACTGAGATTTTATTCTCATGGTGAAAAATTATTTAAATTTGCTCTTCCTAAAATCTGCAGACATTATCTTGGGGATGAATACCTTAAGAAATTTCAATACGATATTATTTTCAGCCATGCTGCAAGTGACCCCATGACAGAAAAGGTTATAAGATTAAGCAATCTGGATATAAAGAAGGCCTATAATATTCATGCTAAATATGGAAATACTGTATCTGCTTCTGTGCCTCTTGCAATGGGTCTTGCTATTGATGATGGAACTTTAAAGAAAGATCATAATGTTCTTATAGGTTTTGGTAGTGCCGGTTTTACATCTGCCTGGTGTAGTTTCCAAAATAAATAATTTTGCAGTATGAAAACTTCATCACATAAATCTATCTGCGTCGGTATAGATCTGGGTTCTATAAGTCTTAATCTTGTTATACTTGATAATAATGCTGAATTACTTGAAGGTATTTATTTAAGGACCGGTGGACAACCTCTACAATCACTTCTTCATGTATTTAATCAACTGATAAGTAAATATGATTTCTTTGATAATGTCTTTATTACTGGCAGTGGAAGAAATATTTTAAAGGACCTTCTTTCCTGCTCAGCTGTCAACGAGATCCTGTCTCATGCCGAAGGTGCTTCTTATTTAAATCCTGATGTGAGAACCATAATAGAAATAGGAGGTCAGGATTCCAAACTAATTCTTCTTAGGAGGGAACCGGCAACAGGTAAGGTAAGTATAACCGATCATATTATGAATGATGTCTGTGCTGCAGGAACTGGTTCTTTTCTGGATCAGCAGGCCAAAAGACTTGGTCTTTCTATTGAAGAATTCAGCGATATTGCCATTAAGTCAACAAATCCTGCTCCCATTGCAGGAAGATGCAGTGTTTTTGCAAAAAGTGATATGATCCATCTTCAACAGGAAGGAATACCTCAGGAAGACATAGTATGGGGTCTGTGTTTTGCTCTGGCCAGAGGATTTCTTGCAAACCTTGGTAAAGGAAGGGAATTGCCGGAACCTATTCAATTTCAGGGCGGTGTCGCAGCAAATGCCGGTGTGAGAAAAGCCTTTGAGGTTCTCCTTAATCTTCCTGCAGGAGGGCTTAAGGTTCCGGAATATTTTCTCCTTATGGGTGCCTATGGTGCTGCTCTCTATGCCCTTAAAGAACCATCACTAAAAAAATACTCTTTAAAAGAATTTATCAATCTTCTGGAGAAAGAAATTAGACTTAATAAAAATCACAGGAGTTATCTCCCTGCTCTTCCTGTTAGAGAATCTGTAAATGTTTTTTCCAGTATTATAGATAAAAAAACAACAGATCTTTTTCTTGGAATAGACGTGGGAGCAGTGAGTGCTAACCTTGTTCTTATTGATGAAAAAGGTAATGTCATCGGTAAAAAATATCTCTTTACCACCGGAAAACCTGTAGAGACAGTAAAAGAAGGCCTGAAAGAACTGGGTAGAGATTTTGAAAAATATACAATAAAAGCCGTGGGAGTTACAGGGAGCGGAAGGTATTTCATAGGGCATCTTGTGGGAGCAGATACTGTTATAAATGAAATTACAGCACAGGCCAGGGGAGCTCTCCATTTTGACCCCACTATAGATACACTTTTTGAAATAGGTGGTCAGGATTCCAAATATATAAGATTTGAAGAGGGAGCAGTCGTAGATTTCGAAATGAATAAGGTCTGTGCTGCAGGAACGGGATCTTTCCTGGAAGAACAGGCAGGTCGTCTTAATATAGATATAAAGAAAGATTTCAGCCGCCTTGCTTTCAAAGGAGAAACACCGGCGGATCTGGGAACAAGATGTACAGTTTTTATGGAAAGTGATTTAATACATCATCAGCAGGCAGGTCTTGAAAAAGAAAATCTTGTAGCAGGTCTTGCCTATGCCATTGTGAATAACTACATAGAAAAGGTTGTAGGAAATAGAAAGATAGGTAGTAATATTTATTTTCAGGGTGGTGTTGCCGGTAACAGTGCTGTAGTGGCAGCAATGGAGAATATTACAGGGAAAAAAATAAAGGTTTATGAGCATCATGATGTAACAGGCGCCATAGGAGCGGCTCTTATTGCAAAAGATATTTTTCGGGAAAGCAGTAATTTTGCAGGGTTTAATCTGGAGGATCGGGATCTTGAGATAAAAACCTTTACCTGTAATCTCTGTGCAAATGTCTGTCAGATTCGGAGTATTTATATAAATAACGAAGAAAAAGCCTCTACGGGAAGTATATGCGGCCGTTTTGATCGTAAAGAACTGAAAGAATTATATACTAAAATACCTGATCTCATAGAAGAAAGAAAAAAGCTTTTAATCGGGGAAGAAGCGAAACTTCCAGAAGATTTACCTCCTATAGGTATTCCCAGATCTATTTTTTTCTTTGAAGATTATCCTTTCTGGAAAGCATATTTTAATACCTTGGGCTATAAAATAGTACTTTCAGATGAAACCTCAAAGGAATTGATTTATAAAGGACTTAAAAGAACTCAGAGTGAGACTTGTTTTCCCATAAAAGTTGCCTATGGACACATAGAAAATCTCCTGGAAAAAGATATAAAAAAGATTTTTTTCCCCAGTGTGGCAGAACTTGTGAGACTAAAAGAAGATCTGCCCCGTTCTTATAACTGCCCCTATATACAGGGACTTCCCTATATGCTGCAGGCAGCCTTTGAACAGGTTAAATTTATAACTCCGGTTATATATTTCTCCGGTAATTTGAAAAACTGGCAGACGGAATTACTTAAGACAGGTTTAAAGCTGGGGGCAACTTCAGATAAAACCCGAAAAGCCATAAAAAATGCTGAAAAATCAATTAAAGAATTTCAGGAAAAACTTATTCTCAGGGGAAGGGAACTTTTACGTAAGAAGGATAAAAAAACCGTTATGCTTCTGGGTAAAGCCCATCATCTCTTTGATGAAGGGCAGAATATGCACATAGGAAAAAAGTTAAGAAAAGCCGGTATTACCGCTATCCCATATGACTTTCTCCCCCTTTCTGAAGTGGAACTGTCTGTATGTTTTCAAAATGTCGTCTGGAAAAATAGCCATGACCTTATGAGGGCTGCCATACTCGCCAGAAAATACAATCTCCCTGTTATAATGCTTACTAATTTTGGCTGCGGCCCTGATTCTTTTACCTTGAAATATTTAGATGAATTACTCAGGGGACACCCATATATGACCCTTGAAATAGACGAACATACTGCCGATGCAGGTGTAATCACAAGGGTGGAAGCCTTCCTGGATACTCTTAAATCCGATATAAAAGAGAAGGAGCTTAAATTCCATGACCTGCATGTCATAAATAAACGTAATGTTTATATTTACAATCCCTTTATACCTGATCCGAAAATAAAAGAACTTCTTAAAGACAGAACCCTTTATTTTCATTATGTTTCTCCCGGAATGAATAAGGTTATGGAATCAGCCTTCAGTATTATAAATATAAAAACAAAATCCCTGCCTCCACAGGATGAGAGAACGGAAGAACTCGGAAGGAGATATGCCTCAGGTCTGGAATGTCATCCCTTTATTGTCACTACAGGAGATATAGTAAAACTTACAGAAGAACCTGAATTCAATCCCGATAAAACTGCTATTCTCCTTATGTCCTATGATGGCGCCTGCCGTTACAGTCAGTACGGTCTTTCATATAAAATAGTTCTCAAGAATATGGGTTTCCCCCAGGTATTAATAGTAAACCCTCTTATGTCCTGCCGTTATGATGAACTTTCCGGTATGTTCGGTTTGAATTTTACCCAGACCATCTGGAAAGGATGGCTTTCGGCAGGAGTTCTGGAGAATTACCTCCTCTCCGTAAGACCCTATGAAGTAAAAAAGGGATGTGCTGATGAAGCCTATCTGAAAGCCATTGACCTTCTGGCAGGAACCCTTAAAGACTTTAATTCTCTGGATTATATCTATGATGAAAAATTAATAAAGGTTCTTAAGGAAGGGATAAGACTTATAAAGGCTGTACCAGTAGATAAGAGTGTGAAAAGGCCGAAAATAGGAGTCCTTGGAGAATTTTTTACTGTTTTAAGTTCCTGGGCAAATCATGAGCTTTTCAGAAAACTTGAATCTATGGGCGCAGAAGTAAGAAGTAACGGTCTTTTTATTCTCGCAAATTTTATGTCTTTCTTTACCGAGAGGTATTATGAAGAAGAAATGAAAAAGTCAGGCAATCTGCCGGGCTATTATTATAATAAAATAAAGAAAAACTGGCTTCTTTCCTGGGTAAAAAAGGTAGAGCAGGAACTGGATAAAGACACAGAAGATGTGAGATTACTTCCCACGGAAAAAATGATTAAAGATATCAGTCCTTTTATTAATCCTGATCTGGACCCTGTGTCAACAACCTTTCTTGCAAGAGCTATAGATTTTGCAGACCGTAGAATAGCAGGCATAAATTATCTTATAGTCCTGAACTGTATGCTTGGTAATATGACAATCCCCATATTTAAAAGGGTTCTTTCCAGATATAACAATCTCCCCTTCCTTGCTACCCCTTATGACGGCTTTAAAGAAACAAATACCGTCACAAGGCTTGAAGCCTTTGTCCATCAGGCCAGACTTTATCAGGAGAAATATATAAGAGATATTTAAACAGAGGTTACGCATTTTGAAAATTCAAAAGTAAAGGATAGAATACAGAAGACAGAATTCAGGAGTTTTAGGAATTATTCTGACTCCTGTTTTTATTCTTCAATTACAAAAAATTAGGCATTAAATTTGCATTATATATTAATGAAATTTCTTAAAAGGAGATGGCTATTATGAGAAAAGATTTAACGGTAATAATTTCTTTCCTGGTATTATTTTCCCTGGTTCTGGGAGCAAGTAAAATTACTTTTGCTTCCAGTCTGTCTCCCCAGTGGACCACACTTACTACTGAACAGAAAAGGTTTCTCCTGGAGGCTTTCAGTATAAACGAAAGTGAACAGAAGACACTGTGGGATCCATTGCCGGAAGTCATGAAACAATTTGTTATTGATTCTATGTGGAAATCAATTACTCCTGAAAAACAGCAGCAGATTCTCATTTATGCTCATATAGATAAACCCTTCAGTAAAGCCTCTGATACTGCTTCGAAGATACCTGCTCCAAAATGGAATTCCCTTTCAACACGCCAGCAGAATATGATGATTCAGGCTTTCAATTTCGATGAAACACAGCTTTCTATCTGGAATAATTTACCTGTAGAGATTAAACAATTATATATTGATGCTCTCTGGCCGTATATAGCAACAGAACA
>JAKJGF010000194.1 GCA_022704525.1 Bacillota bacterium
GAGACTTGAGATAAAAAGGCCTTTCACAGGAGGAAGAGAAGAAGAATATTATGAAGAACCTTCAAGACTTGAAGTAAGAAGACCTTCCAGTGAAGAAGAAGTATATGAGGAACGGCAGAGGGTAGAAAAAAGAACTGTGGAAATTCAGGTAGAGCCATATTTGGAACGCCCCAGATTAAATGTAAAAAAACCTATTACTCAGAGTACTGTTCAGGAATCTATGATTAGGCCACAAATCACACCGGTAGATATTAATCCGGAGCTTGTTACTGAAAAACGTAAAGAATTTTCTAAAGGATTTTTGAAGCCTAAAAGAGAGACCAGAGAAGTATCTGAAGGAATATTTCCCCGTTCAATATCCCGGGAGACTGCTGATGTGGGTTTAAAATCACAGGAGACTTATGATGTAGGAGATAAAATAGAAAAGAAATTCATGCCTGTAAGTGCTGAACAAATCACTACTCCTACAAATGAATTAGAACCCAGAATGACATCAGTTGTTAAAGAAGAATTACCGTATAAAACATATATGAGGCAGAATAATTTAAATCAAACAGACGAAACATCAGAAATAGAGGAAATACTTAAGAGAGTTTATCTTTCTACTAAAAGGCAGGTACCGGCCAGAGCTCATATGATTCTGGGTGATTATGAAATAATTGAAAAAATAGGTTCTGGTTCTATGGCAAAAGTCTATAAAGCTAAACGTAATTTTACTAATGAAATAGTGGCTGTTAAGATACCATATGAACATTTACTTAATGACGAAGATTTTATAAATCGTTTTTTCCAGGAAGCAAATAAATGCAAGGAAATAAATCATCCTAATATAGCAAAAGTTTATGATGCAGCCAGTAATGAAGATTGTATTTATATGATTATGGAATTTGTAGATGCTATGACATTAAGGGAAATATTGCGATTAAGCGGTATAACTAATATGGATGTTCTCTGGTCAATAAATTTTATAATTAAAATCTGTGAAGGATTAAATTATTTACATTCAAAACGAATTATCCATAGTGATATAAAGCCTGAGAATATAATGGTTAGCCCCACAGGGGAATTAAAGATTATGGATTATGTTACTTTTAAGTCTGTAGCCCAAATAGGCCCTACAAAGGGTGGTTTCTTTGCCGGTACACCTCATTATATGCCACCTGAAGTATTATCTAAAGATGGAGTAGATGAACGTTCTGATATCTATTCACTTGGAATTGTATTTTATGAACTTATAACAGGAGGAGTTCCTTTTTCAGGTAGTAATCCCCTGGTAATCATGAAAAAACATAAAGAAGAAGAGCCTCTTTTACTAAGAAAAATTGTTCCCTCTATACCGGAAGAGATTGAAAAAATTGTTTTAAAAATGATTGCTAAAGCACCCAGGGATCGATTTAGTTCTGTCAGAGTTGTATCTGCTCTACTCAGTGGCTATCTAACTATGAGAGCTACAGATAAAAATTATTTAAAACCCAAGCCCTTTAACTATGCATCTGATAGTTATGATAATTTAAATCCATAGGAATTTTCATTATTATTAAATTATTTAAAGCTATCAGTAATCAGCTATCAGCAATCAGCTCAGGAAGCTGAAAGTTAATTTATAAGGAGGGAAAAATTTGTTTAAAATTAAAGGGAATTTTACAATTTATCTGGTAATTTTCGTCTTTACTTTTTGTATTTTTACTTATGAAATGTTTCTTTCTGTCGCGGCTAAAGAATTAGAAGGAAAAGTTTCAAAAGTAAGCGGAGATATTATAGATATTAATTTAGGTTCTAATGATGGATTAACAGAAGGAACTGAAGGAATTGTAAGACTTAAGATAACAGCCAATGGTCAACCAGTTACATTGGATATAGCCAGGATAAAGGTAACAAAAGTAACAGAAAATACATGTAAAGCTAAGATAACCAAGAAAACAACCAATGTTCAGGCTGGTTATATTGTGGTTTTTTCAAATATAGAGATAGCTGTAGCGACCCCTAAACCTACAAATACACCGGTACCGTTGCCTACAAATACACCGGTACCGTTGCCTACAAATACACCGGTACCGTTGCCTACTGATACGCCTATGCCTTTAGACACACCGATAGTAGTACCTACAAGTACTCCGGAACCTTTACCCACAAGTACTCCGGAACCTTTACCCACAAGTACTCCAGAACCTTTACCCACAAATACACCGTCGATTGTTTTACCTACAGAAACTCCTGTATCTGTAGCTGTTATGAAAACTATAGTCGAAGTAAAAACTGATCCTACAAGGGCAAGGGTTTATCTGGAAGGTGCTTTAATAGGCAGAACTCCTTTAAAGCTGACAGATTTAGTTCCTGGTACATATCTTATGGTAGTTACTATAGATGATCTTATGTGGGAAGAACAGGTTACTATAAAGGCTGGAGAAAATTTATTAGAACCTAAATTTAAGAGAATTCCTTACCAGGGTATGATTTACGTTCCCGGAGGAGATTTTATAGTGGGAAGTAATGAACCTGGTTCCCCTGATGGACCTGAAACAAAAGTTTATCTGGAAGCTTATTATATAGATCGTTGTGAAGTTACTATGGCAGAGTACGCAAATTTTGTAAAATCTACTGGATATAAGAGCCAGGGTAGCTGGGATATGTATTTCAAAAAGGGCTATGAAAATTATCCTGTAGTTAATGTATCCTGGAATGATGCTAAAAGTTATGCCGAATGGGTCGGGAAACGCCTGCCCAATGAGCTTGAATGGGAAAAGGCTGCCCGTGGTACTGATGGAAGAATATGGCCATGGGGTAATCAATGGGACAAAAATAAATGTAATAATACAACTACAAATGATACTTCCATAGTTTCACTTATGCTGAATATGGGTGAAGGGAAAGGACCTGTTCCGGTTGGTATAATAGAAAAAGGTATGAGCCCTTATGGTGCAATGGATATGGCCGGAAATGTGGAAGAATGGATCTCTGATTGGTATCAACCTTATCCCTATGAAGGCCCCTATCAGTCCGGTATGGTTAAGACTATAAGGGGTGGTTCCTGGTATCATTACGAGGGATATACAAAATGTTCCAGCCGAAACAAATTTTCACCGGATAAGGGATATAATAAGCTGGGCTTCAGATGTGTTAAGGATCTTTAAAGGGTGAAAAGTGAAAGATGAAACGAAGTTCCTGCCAAGTAGGGCAACAGGTAAGGTGGTATCCATATGGAGAGCCTGTCCATGCCCGGGCTCTGGAGCAAAAGATATGCCGTCAAAGGAGAAAGTGATAACTTAAATAAATACAAAACTGCATATTCTGTAATAACAGATTTCATTGTAACAGGATCATAGATTTTGCGTAAGAGCCCGGGCATAGACAGGTATGTTTAAAGTTTTTGGGATACTCTTTTACCTGGAGCGGTAACAAGCAAGCAAAAAGGAAGTTATTATTATTTCACTTTTCATTTCCAAGAACCTTCTTTATACTATCTATAGCAGGTTGATAATCAGGATATAACCTTAACTCCTCGCCATATTCTTTTATAGCTTTTTCTTTTAGATCGTAATGTCTATAACATTCACCGAGCCAGTAGTGTCCTCCTGATATAGAAGGGTCTAGCTGTATTGCTATGGCAAATTTATATAAGGCTTCTTTTATATCATCAGTATCATAATAAAGTTTGCCCAGTTCAAGATTTATTTTTGCCGACCTGGGAGCTAACTTTAATGCATAATTTAGATCTTCCAGAGCTTTTTGATACATCTTCTTACCTCTGTAAGCAGAACCCCTTGTAGAATAAAATACCGGGTTATCTTTTAATAGTGTTTCTTTTCCTTCCAGTAATTTTAGCGATCTATCCCAGTTTTCTTCCTGGAGAGATAGCTTTGCCATTTGAAAATCTACTGCAAAAGTGAACTCTTCACCTATGTCTTTTCTTAAAGAGTAATCTATTTCTCCAACCATTTTAAAAATATCTTTTGCTTTATCCGGTAAATTTTTATCTAAGTACATAGCTCCCAGTTCATAAAATCCTCTTGCATAGGGTCCCATCATACTTGAAGTCAGAAGATCTTTATATACTCCCTCATCACTGATGCCACGGAGATTATATTTTTTCTCCATTAAAGTACTGCAGATTTCAAGATCATGTTTTCTATTGGGCAGAGCTACTTCATATAAAATACCTCTTGGAGCAATAGTAAGATTGGGAGGTAGTTTTGCTACAGCATGATATGTAAGATAGACCTTCAATGTTGGGTTGTCTTTTATAAAATTCATTATGATTTCTTCTCTGATAGCACCAGGTAGAACCTTCCAGGGAAGTCTTTCCTGAAGATATTTATTGTATGAGGGCTCACCTATTAGTCCCAGAGTAATTAATTTAATATCGGTTCTGAAATGTTCCACCTCTTGTAGATACCAGATTGGGAATGTATCATTATCACCTGATGTTATAAGAATAGAATCCTCTTCCGGTGTAAGGAGACAATTTCTTGCAAAATCATAAGCCAGAAAATTATTTCTTTCGTAACAGATTGGATAGTTAAGAATAAGAGAAAGAAAGGGTATAATGAAAAATAAATATGAGAGAGATTTTATTTTTATTTTTTTTGTTATTTCGCATAAACAATATCCAATCCAGATAGCAAAAATAAAATGGGCCGGCAGAAAAAATCCTGGCAAGATGGCTTCAAGAAATATCTGTACCTCCGTAGAGATGAGATATGATATGAGGAGCACATTGGTTGAATAAATAATTAATGTAAAGAGAAAGATTTTAAAGTTTTTTCTTGCAAAGAGTATAAATCCAATAAGACCAGTGATTACTCCCGGATAATTGAATGATTTCAAAAGATATGTACCGTATATTCCAAGTTGATGTAAGGTATTGGATAACCCTGTTCTTGTAGTTGCTTCCTGCCATCCATATATTTTACCTGTTATAATGGCAAAAAAACCTTTTACAGTGGTAGGGTCACCCCAGTGATAGGCAAGAGGTGTCATAATGGCTCTTAAGGGGATAAAGAGATATAGAAGAAGACATACAATTATTAAACTTAATGCAATACCTACTTCCCTTAAGGAAGGTTTTCCCTGTATTATAAATATATAAATAAACGCCGGAAGTAATATTATCATACTCTGATAATGATAGGTTAAACTGAGACCAAAGAATAGACCCCATAAATAGAGCCATTTTTTATTTTCCCTGTATTTCAGGGCACAGAATATAAGGACAGATAAAAAGAATAAATTTAATGTGTATCCTTTTGCAAAATGTGAATAAGACCATAAGGTGATAGATACCATAAAAGAAGTTACAGCTATAATAGATGACAGTAGATTTTTCGTTATATAAAAAACTATAAGATATAGAAATACCAGTGCAAGGGATGCAAAAAAGGCAGACATTATATTTACCCTGAAGGCTATTTCTCCCACAGGAATTAAAGTAAAGATTTTCCCAAGAATACTGTAAAGAGGATATCCCGGAGGATGGAGAGGAAGAAGATTATAAGCTGCTGTAACAGATTCTCCACTGTCTCCGAAAGAAATAGTTCTACCTGATGTGATGGTATATAAAAAGAAACTGATAAAGAAGATTAGTAAAGATACTATTAAATGTTTTTTTTTGTTCATAATACAAATACTGAAAGATGAATGGTGAAATCCTCTCACCTTTTATGTTATTACCCGCACTGTGAATAACCACAGCTTCTGCAAACCACACATCCTTCTACAAATTCTACCAGATTGCCACATTCAGGACATTCAGGACATACCCCTGTAAGATTAACAGAGGTTATCTCTTTCTTGTCTATTTTCTGATCCGTTCCATTCATTTCAAGATAACTTTCAATCGCTTTTCCTATGGCATCAGAACATGAAAGGGTCATATTTCCTCTGTCCCAACACGGAGAAGGACATCTTATACCTCTTATCTGTTTTATAATTGATTTTGTATCAACACCTGCTCTAAGAGCAAGAGATATAAGTCTTCCAGTAACTTCTGCCTGACTGGCAGCGCATCCACCGGATTTTCCCATATGTGCAAAGACCTCACAGAGTCCGTTCTGATCCTCATTTATAGTGATATAAAGGGCACCGCACCCTGTAAGCATCTTTATTGTAGCACCTTTTGTCATTATAGGTCTTGGTCTTGGTTGAAGTTTATAGAGTTTTTGATCTTTTGCCAGGGACATTTCCATTTTCTTATCATTTCTTTCCTCTATTGTAGTTTCTTCTTTTTTTGATGACATTTTCATACTTAGCACCTGAACATTACGACTTCCATCACGATATACTGTAAGTCCTTTGCACCCTTTTTCATAGGCAAGAAGATATGCTTTTTTAACCTCTTCCTTTGTGGCATAACCGGGGAAATTTATGGTTTTAGAGACTGCATTTGCTGTATATTTCTGAAAGGCCGCCTGCATCTTTATATGCCATTCGGGAGCTATGTCATGAGCTATGACGAATACCTTTCTTATATCTTCAGGTATATCTGTTATATCCTGAATGGAACCTTTTTCCGCTATGGTCCTCATAAGTTCCGGTGAATAAAAACCACGTCGTTCTGCAATTTCTTTAAAAAGAGAATTTACCTCTACCAGTTTGTCGTTATCCAGTATATTTCTAACATAACATATGGCAAAAAGAGGTTCAATTCCACTAGAACACCCTCCTATAATACTTATAGAACCTGTAGGAGCTATAGTAGTTACAGTGGCATTTCTCATGCTCGAACAGTTGGGCCGATCATAGATACTGCCCAGATAATTCGGGAAATTTCCACGCTTTTCTGCAAGTTTCATAGAAGCTTTCTTTGCCTCTGTATCAATAAATTTCATAATCTCTTCTGCCGTCTCTATGGCCTTTTCTGAATTATAGGCAATTCCGAGTTGTATAAGCATATCGGAAAAGCCCATAACACCCAGACCTATTTTACGATTACCCTTTGTCATTTCTTCTATGCGTTTGAGAGGATAATTGTTCATATCTATGACATTATCCAGGAAGTGGACTCCATTATGTATTAATTCTCTCAACTTTTTATAATTTATTTTTGATTTTCCTGATGCGTCTCTGGCGACTATATTTGCAAGATTTATAGATGCCAGATTGCAATTATGTACTATTATTCCTTCTGCTATAAGTGAATTTGTTACAGGCTCATTAAGATCATACACCACTGTTTCTCCATCTTCTTTTATAGAATGTATATTTATAAAAGGTTTATTATGATATATTCTTTTCTGTTCATAGAGATTACATTTTTCATCTTTATATGGTGTCAATTTAAAGCCAACTATATCTAAGAATTTAATATAATTTTCACCATTAATCCTTAATTGTCCCTGAGCTCTACCTCTACTTCTGACTTCATAATATTTTATATTACTTCTTATGCCGAGGTTTAGAAGTATAAGTTGAATATCTCTAAGAAGTTCTAAAGAAGCAGATGAAAGTGATACCTGTGATTTAACAGTTGTTTTTGAACCATCAGCACTAAATAATCCCTGTAAATAAGCAATTTGTAATTGTTTTGGTACAGTGTACAAAGTAGAAGGGATACGTTTTTGTGAGCCTTTACCTTCTTTAAAACCAAATTTTTTTAAATTTTCTATGGCAGATTTTTTATATGTTGATATACATCGGACGAAATTTTTTTGTTCCTTTACTTTATTATCACAATCTGTAAATTTTTTCCATACTGGCACCAGTGTATCAAAGGCTAATTTATCTTCTGATCCAAAAGTTAATCCGCAGGTTTTAGTAAACCAGCCACCTCCTGTAAACCAGCCAAACATTTGATATAACTTCTCCTCTTCTTCTGAGCTATTAAAATATAATTCCCCTGCTTTTTCAGTCTGTACCATTACCTTATCATTATTTGTAACTTTCCCTGCTTCTTTCCAACCTTTATCGGTCATAACTTTATGATCCGCTGTAAGTCTTATAGATTGACCATTTGTAAGGGTTAATCTGATAACTTTTTTAATACCTGTTTTTATTACTCTGGCCGGTCTAAATATTATATTATTTTTTATTCCATTTAAATTTGTAGCAATTATTATCTCCTCGCCTTTATTCTGTCTATCATATAAACTTTCTACTGTTTCAAGTCCATTATTAGTTACTATTCTTGTCTCGGCGGCCAGACAAGACTCATACGCTAAAAGCGGCTGCTCACCGCACGGATTTGTACTTTCTATATCTCCAAGCATTGGAGTGGGATTATCCTTATTTATTTTATCAATAAATACTATTCCAGGTTCTCCGTTCTGCCATGCGAATTCTGTTATTAAATCAAAGACTTCTTTTGCTTTGAGTTTTTTTACAGGCTGACCTGTCCTGGGGTTTATAAGGTCATATTCTTCATCTTTTTTTACTGCCTCCATAAATTTATCTGTAATTGCCACAGAGATATTGAAATTATTCATTTCACCTTCCTGTTTTTTACAGCTAATAAATTCCACAATCTCCGGGTGATCTACTCTGAGTATGCCCATGTTTGCACCCCGCCTGGTTCCACCCTGTTTTATCGTTTCAGTAGTGGTATTAAAGACTTTCATAAAGGAAATGGGTCCACTTGCAACACCTTTTGTGGACATGACTATATCATTTTTCGGTCTTATGCGGGAAAAGGAAAAGCCTGTTCCTCCTCCAGACTGGTGGATCAGTGCCGTATTCTTTATTGCCTCAAAAATACTTTCGATAGAATCCTCTACTGGTATTACAAAACAGGCACTTAATTGTTGTAGATTTCTTCCTGCATTCATAAGTGTGGGAGAATTTGGCAAAAATTCCAGATTTGCCATCATCTTATAAAATTTTTCTTCTATTTCTTTCAGGTTTGCAGAAGGGTCATAATATTTATCTGCTCTGGCAATATTTCTTGCCACTCTTCTGAACATATCTTCAGGTGTTTCCGTTACTTTTCCTTCATCATTTTTCTTTAAATATCTTCTTTTCAGAACGGTTATAGCATTCTGTGTGAGATTAAGTTTACTCTCCGGGTTTGTAGACATAGGCCCTCCTTAAAATTCTCTGCTATAAAAAACAAAATTGGACTCTTTTTAAACTTAAAAAGTCCGTTTTTAAATAATTCTTTTTATACATCTTTTATCCTTTAGTCTAAAAAATTTTTTCTGAGTAATTTTAAAAAATATTGAAAAATAATAGATAATAAGATAATATACTCCTAAGTACCGCAACAGGTAAAAAAGTATCCAAAAAACATATACACCTGTCCCTGTCCGGGCTCTGGAGCAAAAGATATGCCGTCAAAGGAGAAAGTTATAACTTAAATAAATACAAAACTGTATATTCTGTA
>JAKJGF010000195.1 GCA_022704525.1 Bacillota bacterium
TATATACTCTACGTCTTCTCTTACCTTTCCTCCATTATTATCTCTTAATACTGCTCTCATTACTCTATAATCGATTAATTTCTTGTAATCATTTATTTTTTGATTATAATCCTGATGTAACAGAATTATATACATATTTTCAAAATGACGATATTTATATACTTTATCCAATATATAAGGTTTTATTCTATTATCTTTTATCCTTATCTTTATTGTTTTCATCTCTTAATTCCTTTATCAATCTTTTCGCTTTATTTCAACTTTTTTCCTCCAGGCTACAGTTAAAATTTTCACTATCTGCATTAATCTTCTATTATTTCCTGAACCTTTGTTTTAATAATATACGCTATTACTTATACCATATAAATTATGCAGATTTTAAAATTTTATATAATTTTACATAAAATTTCCTTCACTGTTGGAAGCCTCCTTTGTATTTATATGTTATCATAAATATTTATATATTGTCAGCAGTTTCAGGTTTAGAAATCCTGACAGAAATTAATCTATCATCAATTTCTCTGAGAGATTGGATTACTTCTTCCAGTGGTCTATCGGCATCAACTTCAAAATCATTTTCTTCGTAAAGACTCTTTCTCGATTCAAAAAGACTCTTTATATCTTTCCCCTTCATTAAAAGAGGCCGGGAAGTTTTTATATGTTCCATTCTTTGCATTACTTTATCGTAAGAAATTTTAAGATATATTATCTTTCCCTTTTTCCTGAGGATTTCCATGTTCTTCTCCGCAAGAACCACTCCGCCCCCTGTGGCAATGACACATCTGTCTCTGTTACTTAATCCTTCAATGACACTTCTTTCAATTTCTCTGAATTTACCTTCCCCGAAACGCTCAAATATTTCAGAAATAGAAATACCGGCTTTTTCTTCTATGAGTCTATCAGTATCTATAAAATCCATACTTAAGATTTTTGAAAGTCTTTCACCACAGGTACTTTTACCACTACCCATAAATCCGGTAAGGATAAGATTCATAATTATACCTTTATCATTCGTTAAACGGGGCGAACACAGGGGTTCGCCCCTACACCATAAAACCTTTCACGTCTCACGTCTCACGTCTCACGTCTCACTCATCCCCAATACTCATCTCCCCGGCAATAGCTTCGGGAAGTTTATTCTTTATCCATTCTCTGTCTTCCGACAAGCCTGAGAGCCAGGAGAGTTTAGCATAGGCAGCTTCAGGTGTTATATCCCTTAAAAAAACTACATCCAGTCTTTCGAAACGTTTTGCCGTATCATATTCCACCTGGGCAGCTCCTTTCAGGCACTGGGAGCATATACCCACTATAAGGCCTCTGTTCACTATATCTTTTACTGCTTCTTCCAGGGAATATTCTCCTTCATCGGGAAGATTCCCCAGTCCGAAAGCTTCTATAATAACACCTTTATAACCCATCCCGGGAAGTATCTTTAAAAGCTTCGGGTTAAAGCCGGGATAGAGTTTTACCACTGTAACGTGAGGACTCCAGGCATATCTGAATTTTTCTTTTTTAAAAGGCCGGAAAAAGCTTTCAAGGGTTGAGTAAATTCGAAGATCAAAGGCATCTACATAGCCAAGAGGATGATATTTGGGTGAATCAAAGGCGTCAAAACCGCGGGAATCCACCTTTGTTACTCTGTTTCCCCTGTAAAGCTTCTGCCAGAAAAACACTGAAACGCCGGGAATATTTTCTCTTGCAAAAAGAATAGAGTAATAAATATTCCCCGGAGCATCAGAACCGAGTTCATTTAAGGGTTTTTGAGAACCGGTTATCACTACTGGCGAATGAGTCTCAAGAAGCCAGAATGAGAGAAAAGAAGCAAGATAGGCCAGTGTATCTGTTCCTGTAAGGACTACAAATCCATGATAGAGGGAATAATTCTCCACTATGGCATCATATAGTAATTTCATTACAGGTGGAGAGAGATTCGTGCTGTCTATGGAATTTACTTTGAGATATTCTATCTCTACAGGGTATTTTATCTGATAGATTAATTTCAATATATCTTCTTTACCGTCTACTGGAGAAAGGCTTCCTTCTATCCTTTTCATGGAAACAGTGCCTCCGTTATCCAGTATGAGTATTCTTTTAGCAGGTTGATGCATATTTTTAACAGGCCTTTACAAATAATTCAGGTGTATTAAAATCAAAAGAGAATTTATTAATCCTTCTTTGAGCTAACTTCACATATTCTTCGTTTATATCATAGCCAGCATAATGACGTTTCGTCTTTATTGATGCAATTGCAGTCTGTCCGCTTCCCATAAAGGGGTCCAGAACAATTTCATCTTCAAAGGTATAAAGCTGGATTAATCTGTAAGGTAATTCCACCGGAAAAGGTGCGGGATGTCCGATTTTCCTGGCGGATTCCGCTCCAAAGGTCCATGTACTTTTTGTAAACTCCAGAAATTCATCTCTGGAGATTGTACTTTTTCTATCACTCTTTCGTGAAAAAGTTCCTTTAGAAAATACCAGAATATATTCATGGACATCCCGAAGGGTCGGATTTTTAGGAGATTTCCAGCTACCCCAGGCAGTGGAAGGACTGCCTCCAGCAGATTTATTCCAGATTATCTCACCTCTCATTAAAAATTTTAGCTTCAGCATGTCTTCAACAATAAACAGATGAAGTGGAATATATGGTTTTCTTCCTAAATTGGCAATATTAATACAGACTCTTCCTCCGGGTACAAGAACTCTCTTTGTTTCACTCCAAACCCTTTTTAAGAAATCTCTGTACTCCTTCAGGGTAAGATTTCCGTCATAATCTTTTCCCACATTGTAAGGGGGTGAAGTAATCATAAGATGAACGCTATTATCAGGTAATTCCTCCATATTTTCCGATGTTTTACAGAAGATTTTATTTAAAAAATCAGATGAAATAGGATTTTCTATATAAGGTACTTTCGCTTCCTGCGGCAATCCTTCATATAATCTGCTATTATAAAAAGATGTAGAGTCATGATTAATTCTTCCGGGGGCACCAAAAGAACTTGTTTTAGTTCCATTTTTTCTTTGTTTTATCGATGCCATCTTATTCCTCCATCCATAACTCAAGCCATCTTTTAAAAGAGTTAAACTCCACACGTGGCTTCTGCCAATTTATCATAATTTTTCTCGAATCTTTATCTTTTACTAATGTCTCTAAAGCTTCCTTAGAAATTTCAACTCCTCTTGGGTTTGTTCCAGTTTTCGGAAGTTTAATATAATTTTCTCTACCAATACTATTAAGATTTTTTCTTTGTACTTCTAAAGGAATATAATAAAATCCACCAATGTTATTCCAGTTAATCTGTACAAGTAAAATATGACAGGAAGGATAATAGGTTTCACGAAATTCTCTGGCTTTTTGTGCATCAACAGTCCATATCAACTTTACACCATTTAATCCCTTGCCGGTAATTGTCTTGACAGATACAGGTTCTTTAAATAATTTAACGTCAACTTCTGACTCAGTGGTAGGAATTTCAGTTTCCACATTTTCTTGTCCAAATTTATAAATGAGTAAAGCAACTATTATTCTTTCACGAACTGTACCAACTTCCATACCTATTTTACCTGCTCTTGAACATTCTAATTCAGCAAGACAAAATAAATACGGCAAACGATTTTTTATCTTTTCTACAAGTTTTTCATCTTGAAATATTTCTATTAAACTACTAAACATTGAAATACCTTTCATTAAATATTATAACACAAAACTTCAGGCTATATACAAAATATTATCTTTTACTTATACAAACGAAAAGTAGTAATAATGTGATATTATCTTTTCACGTTTCACTTTTCCTGTTCACTGCTCACTGCTCACTGTTCACCACTTAATAATGGACATAAACAGTTTTCAGAGTACTATAAAAAGTAATTGCTTCCTTTCCCTGTTCCCTGGGGCCAAAACTTGATTTCTTCATTCCTCCGAAAGGCACCTGAACCTCTGCCCCTGCTGTGGCACTATTCACCTGGATTATTCCTGCTTCTATCTTATCCACATATTCCATAGTATGGCTTAAATTATTCGTTACTATAGCTGCTGAAAGGCCATATTCCACATCATTTGCCACCTTTATGGCCTCTTCAAAATCTTCCACACCTATTATGGAAAGAACAGGGCCGAAAATTTCTTCTCTGGCTATGGTCATAGAGGGAGTTACACCGGTAAAGACCGTGGGTTCTATAAAATATCCTTTATCATATATACCGCCTGTAAGTCTTTCCCCGCCGATAAGCAATCTGGCACCTTCACTCTTACCTTTTTCTATATAATTCAGGATATTTTTAAGTTGATTTTCATCCACTACAGGTCCTAGCTGGATTCCTTCCTGGAGGCCGTTGCCTATGGTAAATTTTTTCACCTCTTTTATAACACATTCAAGAAATTTATTTAGAACAGATTTTACTACTATTGCTCTCCCTGTGGCAGTACATTTCTGACCTGCAGTCCACATGGCACCTTCTACAGCCCATTCTGCCGCTTTATTCGGATCTGCATCTTCCAGGACTATTATGGGATTTTTACCTCCCATTTCAAACTGAGTTTTTACAAATCTGCGGGATGAAGCTCTGTAAAGCTCAAGACCGCTTTTGGTGGACCCTGTAAAAGAGATGGCCTTTATATCATCATTTTTTGCGATCTCTTCTCCAAGGACTTTCCCTGCACCTGTCACAAGGTTTAAAACCCCCGGAGGAAGTCCTGCCTCTGTCAGAATTTCTGTAAGTTTTATACAGGTAAGAGGACTTAAACTTGAAGGTTTTAGGATTATCGTATTACCTGATACAAGGGCGGGGCCAAGTTTCCAGCATGGAATGGCAGAGGGAAAATTCCATGGTGTTATAAGTGCTACAACACCGAGAGGAACCCTTATTGTATAAAGAAAAGTCCTCTGTTTATCGGAAGGAACGGTTTCACCGCAGAAGCGCTTTGCTTCTCCTCCGAACCATTCGAATAATTGAGCGGATCTTTTAGCTTCTCCCCTTGTTTCAATAAGGCTTTTTCCCATTTCAAGAGTCATAACCCTGGCAAGTTCTTCAATACGTTCTTCAATCAATTTTGCAGCTTTAAATAAAATCTGACCTCTGGTGTAAGCAGGAAGATCCCTCCATGCAGGGAAAGTTTCCTTTGCAGAACAAATTGCTTTTCGTAAATCTTCCACAGAAGAGTTCTGAAATTCTCCGAGCACTTCATCAGTATTGGCCGGATTTATGGTTTTAAAGGTTTTCCCACTTTCTCCCGGGACCCATTTACCTGAGATAAAATTATTATAGATTTCAGACATTTAGATCACCTCATAATGTATATGTAGGGGCACAGCATGCTGTGCCCCTACTCACGTCTCACGTCTCACGTCTCACGTCTCACGTCTCACATCTCACGTCTCACGTCTCACGTCTCACGTCTCACGTCTCACGTCTCACGTCTCACGTCTCACGTACTAAATCTTCATTTCCTTCCTTCCTGCAATCATAGTAGAAAGAAGGGGGCCAAAATTCATACGAGATTTTGTTCCCTTCTTTGAACGTCCCATAATAAGGATTGAAATTTCAGCTCCTGAGGATACATTTGTAAGGAGAGAATTTCCATTTGCTACTTTCGGCCCGCAGGGAACTGACCTTGATATGCCGGAAATAAGATGCCATTTCTTTTCATCTTCATTATAAAGGGCATTTATTCTTGTATCATATACGAGACGTTTGTCATCTCCTAAATCCCTTGCATCTATTATTCTCATCTGCTGTATTGCTGCATCTTCTTTGAAGTTTTCAAATTCGGAAAGATATTTTTCTTCATTTTTCTCATCTACAAGGATCATATGGCGGCCATCGTATTTTACATATAATTTGTCATATATGTCTTTTACCTTTGGCAGATAGACATGGAGGAATATACCCTTTCCTCCGGTACTGTTCCATCTCTTTAAAGCATATCCACCTGTTTCAAATAATTTTTTTACACTTTCAGGTGTTATTTCTTTCCCCAGTAGTGTAATGGGTCTTGAAATGACTTTGCCGGTTTTTTTCTCCCACCTTCTGAAGGCATCTTCTTCAATAGTCTTTGAACGGAGATCATCTATCTTCCAGGGATTAATCCATATAGTATCAGGTGTTTCATTTATTATCTGATTGCCCAGTTTTTCTCCGTAGAAGAGAGGAACATGAATACGTTCAATTCTTCTGTGGCAGAGATCAACTGCTGTTCCGTTTACATAGAGCTTCCCATGTTTTACACAGGGATTTTCATCGGGGGTTATTCTGAAGACATTGACACCGTATTTCTTAAATGTCTCACAGGCTATGATATGGGCTGTTTCTTCTTCACTTTCAGGATAGGGTCTTGTGAATATACCAACTACTGGTTTATTAGAATGACCTCTGGCCTTCCAGAGTCCGAGGTAGGCCTCTACAATCTTATCCATAATCATTGTGGGATGAACCGGGTAATCTACAAGATCTTCACCTATTTCAGCTTTTAATTTCTGATAAAGCCTTGAGGAGAAGAAATTGGGACACGCAGGATAACTGTTACAGCAGGGGCCTTCCAGCATTGTGGGACGAATATCTATGACCTTTTTACCTGTCTCATCTGCTATACCTGTTATTAATATATCGAGACCGAGGAGGTAACTGTGGGGAAGATGTTCCTCTTCACAGTAATTCATATAGGCATCTAAAGCGTTATAAGCCACTTCGCTTACTTTATCCCATGCTTTATCCACTATCCATGTGGGGGATTCTACATGGCCGGGAATCTCTAATTCTGTTCCTCTTCCACCCTGTAATAATCTAAAATCATCTAACATAATAAGAGCCTCCTTAAAAAATAAATTTTAAAATTAAAGAGTTTAATTCGCTTATTTAAGAAATTATCCTCTTTATAAATTTTTACTTTATAAATTTCTTTATAAATTATTAAGGGTGAGATAACTCACCGTTGATTTTGAATTAATTTATACAGTGATGGATCATGCACTCGGGATGCACAAAGGTGTGATGTGAGTATATAAAAAAGCCATAATCCAGAGTGATTTCTTCCATACAATAAGAGAAATATTTAAAGTCTTAAAAAGACTGGAAGGTAAAGCCTATAAAGAAATAAAAAAGTTCTATGAAATGGAAGATAGATTTCGCAAGGCATTAGTAAAGAGTGAATCCTCTGTTCACTCTTTACTCTTCACCTTAATAAATAACTCCTTCTTTAACAGCTTCATTTTTAAGTGTCTGAGTTATTATAGAGTCAAGATTGTTCACCTGCGGCGGTGGAGGTGCAGAAGAAGAACCTCCTCCTGTAATGGAAGAATATGTAGATGCAGTGCCAGTTTCTGAGGAAGGCCTATACTCTTTTGCTTTCTTACTTTTTGCCATATCTCTTGCTCCTTCTTTCCAGGACTCATCTTCTGCATATCTATCTTCCACCATATAGTTTACTCCTGCCTGGTTAAGGACTACCTGTTTTTTCCCGTTGTCATCTTCATATACATATTTATAGGTGAGATATTCAAAATTGCCGTTTGTAGCATTTGCCACTTCCTGAAAATATTGATTTCCGTCGTCCTGCATTCCACTGCAGCTTATAGTATTTATCATTATACCTTTTTTTGTAGCCACGGCAATTTCTTTTTTATAATCAAAATCATCCGGGTAATCCATATGAGGGCTTGCATCTCCTATGAGGAATATTATCTTTTTAACATTCTGCTCTTTATCCCAGTTCATTTTGTCTATTGCTACATGAAGTGCTTCATTGACACTTTCAGGATAATCTCCTCCACCCTTTGCAGTAAGAGAATTAATTATTTTCTGGGTTTCCTTAATATCCTGTATGAGGGGATAGTCCTTTGTTACATATTCATCTCCTCTGTCTTTATATGCTACTACTCCAAAACGGACACTGGGTGCCGGATTTCCCTGCTGTATTTCTTCAACCATAGTAAGGAGTTGAGATTTAATTATATCGATTTCATCACCCATACTTCCTGTAGTATCAACACAGAATACCACATCCATCCTGGGCCCCTTTGTCTTTGCTACAGGTTTTGTTGTTTTCACCGGTACCGGCTTAATAAGAGATTGAGAATTTACAGGCAATTTATTATTATTTGCAATGAGATCTGCTGAAACTATAGGTTCCAATTTTTCTCCGGGCCTGTGGGTGAATAATATAAGAAGCAATATTACTATGGTAGAAAAAATACCAATAAGAACTTTTTTAGATTTATCATCTTTTTTCTCTTCTACTGTAACCTGTACAGGTTCTTCTGTTGAAAGTTTTTCACGACATTTGGAACAAAAATTGGCTGCTGAAGAATTGGGGTGACCGCAGGAAGGGCAATCTATCAATTTGAGTATATAGGTATTTGTATCTTCATCAAATTGAAGTTGACTGCCGCAGGTCTGACATTTTAAATTCCTGTCTATATTGTCACTGTTACCACAGTTAGGGCATTTTATATCCATTATAATTACCTCCTTAGTTTTGTTTTCTCTATAGACGTAATTATAATATAAATATTCCATAAAAATATACTTTTAAAAAAAAATATTGCAGGGTTTGGTAAATTTTTATAAAAATTCCTTCTATGAAAAAATCTGAATGGAAACTCGAAGAAATAAGTGCGGAAATTCTCGTAAATGATTTATCCTCGTCAGATCCGAAAAAGAGATAAAAAGCAGAAATTGCTCTTATCAGTATGGGAGATAGTTCCATCTGTGTCCTGGGAAAGATATTAATAGAGTCTTCTTTAACTCTGTCGAAATTAAGAGCTATTTCAGTACTCGAGAAAACAGGTGGAGAAAAAGCTGTCTTTTCTATTCGGAGAGAATATTTTTTCTCTACACATCCATCAAATTTAATGGGAACATCCAGAGGAATTCAAAGGGAAAGATGAGGTCTGGCAAAATTATAAAATACTTGAAAGAGATCAGCCTGCATCTGTAAGTAAGAGACTTTTTTGGAAAAACCAGGAGTTTTTCTAACCAATGGAGAAAGAGATTGCCTGAAAGTCAAAATTGAGCCTTTCAAGTAAAGAAGTGCTTATGTTCAATTCCAGTTCTTTAATCCTTCCTGCTCCACAGATTACTCTATTTATAACTTCTAGAGTGTTTCTCAAAAAATTATTCCGAAATTCCACATATAGATTTTACCAGGTTTGGATTATGAAAAAAGGTTTGCAAATTATTGATTATAATTTCCTGAAGTTCATCTTCATTTGAAATTTCATTAAAAACCGGCATCATATCTTTTAATACTTTCCATAATCTTTCAATAGGGTTA
>JAKJGF010000196.1 GCA_022704525.1 Bacillota bacterium
CTTAAATAAATACAAAACTGTATATTCTGTAATAACAGATTTCATTGTAACAGGATCATAGATTTTGCGTAAGAGCCCGGACAGGGACAGACTTGTGAGATGGATACTAACTTGCCTGTTGCGGTACCAAGAAGGATTTTACTGAATTTTGCAAATTCTATACATATAGCAGTTAGCAATTAGTTCTTATTTAAGTAATCTGACAAAGTCGATTAAGGAGGTGTCCATTATGACAGAAATAATAATCGTTGTCCTGCTTCTCATACCTCTCATATTGATTGGATGCAGGGCCGTAAGTGCCGATATACCTGAGAATACTCAGGTTAAGGTTGATAAAAATACTGTTCTTGAAAAAGCCACTCTTGCCGGAGGATGTTTCTGGTGTCTGGAAGGACCTTTTGAGAAACTGCCGGGAGTCGTTGAAGTGTCTGCAGGTTATACAGGGGGACATACAAAAAATCCTACCTATGAAGCAGTATGCACCGGCACAACCGGACATTATGAAGCGGTTCAGATAAGTTATGATCCTTCAAAAATAACCTATGAAAAATTACTTGATACCTTCTGGAGACAGATTGATCCTACAGATCCTGACGGACAGTTTGCCGACAGAGGGTCTCAGTATGAAACTGCTATATTCTACCATAATGACGAACAGAAAAAAGCGGCAGAAAAATCAAAGGAGAAACTTAATAAATCAGGTATATATAAGAAGCCTGTTGTGACGGAAATTATTAAATTTACCGAATTTTATAAAGCAGAGGATTATCATCAGGATTATTACAAAAAATGCCCACTGAGATATGAAACTTACCGATATGGTTCCGG
Organism: Bacillota bacterium; assembly: GCA_022704525.1. Lineage (GTDB taxonomy): Bacteria > Vulcanimicrobiota > SpSt-956 > SpSt-956 > JAKJGF01 > JAKJGF01. The sequence goes on from JAKJGF010000196.1 coordinate 829, forward strand.
GAGGGATAGATATTTAGAGAAAATATGGAAAGATGTGAAACCTTCTGAAGAAAAGTCTTATAAAAAACCTTCGGAAGAAGAATTGAAGAAAAATTTAACACCCCTTCAGTACAGTGTTACACAGGAAAATTCCACAGAACCTCCTTTTCAGAATGAATACTGGAATAATAAAAAAGAAGGTATCTATGTGGATATTGTTACGGGAGAACCACTTTTTACTTCCCTTGACAAGTTTGATTCCGGTTGCGGCTGGCCCAGTTTTACAAAACCCCTTGACCCGAATGAAATAATTGAAAAGACTGATAAAAGTCATGGTATGAATCGGACAGAAGTAAGGAGTAAAAACGGAGATTCCCATCTCGGCCATGTCTTTAATGATGGCCCGGCGCCAACAGGTTTACGTTATTGTATTAATTCCGCTTCTCTTCGATTTATTCCGGCGGAAGACCTGGAAAAAGAAGGATATGGGGAGTATATGAAGCTTTTTAAGAAGTGAACAGTGAAGAGTGAGCAGTGAGCAGTGAGCAGAAGAAAGGTGAGTACTCTTCACTCTTAACTCTTAAATTATCTCCTGATTTCAGTATACAAATTGTTACAGGGAAAAGCAATAGTTTAGAGTATTTCTAAAAAATTTTGTCTTAAAGTTTCTCTACATACTCGTAACAGGTAAATAGTTACTTAATATTTTTCGGACATTACTTTTTGTACTTACTCTAGAAATACTCTAAATAAATACAAAACTGTATATTCGTAACAGGATCATAGATTTTGCGTAAGAGCCCGGACAGGGACAGACTTGTGAGATGGATACTAACTTGCTTGTTGCAGTAATAAGGCTTAATTTAATTGGATTTCTTTTTATTTAACCATATCATAAAATCATCAAATTGTGCATAGAGAACAGGTATGACAAGGAGTGTGAGCATGGTAGAGAGAATAAGCCCACCTATTACTACTATTGACATTGGCTGTCTGAGTTCAGAACCTTCTCCCAGTCCCAGTGCCACAGGGAAAAGGGCAAATATGAGGGCTATAGTAGTCATAAGTATGGGACGAAGTCTTGTGGGACCTGCCTGTTTCAGAGCCTCATCCCTTTCCATTCCCCTGCCCCTCAGGGTATTTGTATAATCGATGAGGAGTATGGCATTCTTTCCAACAAGCCCTATGAGCATTATGAAACCTATCATAGAAAAAATACTGAGAGCAGCGTCTGTCAGATATAAAGCAAGAAACCCTCCTACCATTGCCTGAGGGAGAGCAAACATGATGATAAAGGGATTTATGTAAGACTCGAAGATAGAAGCCATTACCAGATAGACAAGGATTATGGCAAGCACTATAGTTTGAATCATATAATTGAATGATTCATTCATACGCTTTGCCTCTCCTCCGAATTTTACCGATATGCCGGCAGGTACCCTGAGTTCTTTAGCTATAGTTTTGTTTATTGCTGTCTGTATAGTGCCAAGAGCCCCTCCCTGTGCCACTTCTGACTCAACAATGACTGCAAGCTGTTTATTCCTGTGATCTATATTATTTGGAGCCGGTTCTGTCACCAGCTCTGCCACATTCTTTATGTAAACAGGCTTTCCCTTTATGTCTCCTATATATATGTCTCCTGTCTGCCAGTTTTCTCTCCTGTATTTTTCCTGCAGTCTCACACGCATATCATATTCTTCCCCGTACTCCCTGTACTTAATATCAGTATTTCCTGCCACACTGGTTCTCAGAATAGCACCTATATATAGGACGGTAAAGTTTGTGGAGGAAAGTTTCGTTCTGTCCACTATTACCCTTGTTTCAGGCCTTCCCTCTTTCCAGCTCATACCGACATTCATTGTGCCCGGCGTCTTTTCGGTTATTTCCTTTACCTGCCGGGCAACTTCCAGGAGTTTTTTCAGCTGAAACCTGTTTCCTGTAACTTCTATCTGCAGAGGCTTTTCACCACTGCCGATTGATGCCGGATAAGTTACTGTTACATCATAGGGTATCCTGGAAAGCTTTTTCGTCATAATAGAGCCTATTTCAAAAACACTCTTTTTTCTTTCGCTTCTCTGCCCCACATCTATATCGATTGATGCATATTCAGGGCCCTGGGCGCCTGAGCCTATTACACCTCCCGGTTCTGAACCGACACTGGCAAATACACTTATGACTTCCGGGAAATCCTCTTTATTACTGACTATTTCTTCTATTTTTCTCGTAATCTTATCTGTCTCCGTTACATTCACATTTGTCGGTAATTCTATGAGAATACGTATTTTGCCCTGATCCTCCTGGGGCACAAATTCGACTTCAATATGGGGAGCTATGAAGAACAGTGCTACAAAGAGTGAACCCATTCCGATAAGAACTATAAGCCATCTGATCTTTAAGGCATTCCCGAGAACCGCCCTGTAAAGATTATCCAGTCCCTCATAAACCCTGTCGAAGAGTCCGAAGAATTTATCTGAAAATTTTTTTCCTTTCTCTTCTTCTTTACCTTCACTTTTCAGCCATCTAGAGGCAAGCATAGGGGTAAGGGTATAGGAGGTAAAGAGAGAAAATAATGTCGCCGAGGCGACTGTAATGCCGAAGGCAAAGAAGGCTCTGCCGACAATTCCTCCCATAAAGGCAACGGGAATATATATGACGCAGTCTGTCATGGTTATGGCTATTGCGGCCAGACCTATCTCTGTCCTTCCGTCATAGGCTGCTGTCTTTGGATCTTTACCCATTTTAAGATGTCTGTGTATATTCTCCAGAACCACTATGGTATCATCTATAAGAATACCTATACAGAGGGTAAGACCCATGAGAGTCATCATATTAATAGACTGGCCCATGGCAAAAAGAACAGTAAATGTGGCAATCATCGGCGAAGGAAGTGCCGCTATTACAATAAAAACGAATCTGAAATTATGGAGAAACAAAAAAATTACAAATACGGCCAGCATACCGCCCAGGATCAATTCGTGGAATACAGAATTTATCGAATTATTTACAGTTATTGACTGATCATCACTAATCCTTATAGCCAGTTGAGGATATTCTTTTTTTACCTCTTCCAGTTCTTTCTTTATAGCACCAACTGTTTTAATGGTATTTGCGCTTCCCTGTTTTCTTATGGTAAGTCCTACGCTATCCACACCATTAAGCCTGGTAAAGGATTCCCTGTCTGCATTTCCGTCTATTACATCGGCTATATCGGATAATTTTATGCTCTGAATGCCTTCTTTTGTCTTTATTGAAATTCTTAAATTTTTGATTTCATCAACATTCTGAAATTCTCCCAGAAGCCTTATAGAATTTTCCAGGCTTCCAGATTTCATGTTACCACTGGGAACATTTAAATTCGCTGCCTGGAGAAGATTCTTCAGTTCATAAATCGTCATAGAATAGGCTATCAATCTGTCCTGATCCGCCAGTACCAGGATCTCCCTCGTATCTCCTCCGGAGACCTCCGCACTGCCGACTCCGTTCTGTTTTGCAAATCTGTCTGCTATAACATTCTTCACAAGAGTCTTCACTTCTCTTATATTCATAGAGTCACTTGTAATACCCATTGTAATTACAGGGAGAGCGCCCAGATCCAGTTTGGACACAATTGGTTCCTCCGCGTCATCAGGTAGATCCCTTTTCGCTATTGCTATTTTTGCCCTCACATCCGAGGTGGCGACATCAATATCTGCTTCCATTAAAAATTGTATAATAATTGTCGATACTCCCTCCCTGGAAACAGATCGTATCGTATCTACCTTATCCACGCTGCCAACCTGATCTTCAATTATTTTTGTCACAAGGGTCTCTATCTCTTCCGGACCTGCTCCGGGATAGATTGTTGTGATCGTCACGATAGGTACATCCATTTTAGGAAGCTTATCTACAGGCATCAGAGTCAGAGAGCGGATACCCATGACAATAAGGGCTATGAATACCATGACCGTAAATACGGGACGTTTAATAGCTGTAAGTGTTAACCACATATAATATTACTCCTCATTTACTACCTGCAGTGCATCTCCATCCTTCACGAATCCGGAAGAGATTACCTTATCACCCTCTTTGAGTCCTTCCATAATCTCACTTCTGTTGTTCATAGACGGGCCTTTTACTATATCTTTTCTCACTGCCTTAAGGTCTTTCACTATAAAAACATAGGTCTTATCATCCTGTGTTTTTATACATTTATCAGGTATCACAGGAATATCTTTGTGGGATGCCAGAAGTATTTCGCCCCTGGCGAACATTCCCGGCTTTAAATCCGTTTTCGTCTCATTTAAGGTTATTTTTACCGTAAACTGCCTGCTCTCAGAAGCAAGAGGAATAATGTCTTTTATATAACCGCTGAAGGTTTTACCGGTAACTCCATCTATTTTTATTGTAACAGTCAATCCTTTAGTTATATTCTGAATATCTTTTTCAGAAACTATTCCCTCGAAATAGAGTGTGGAAGGGTTAAACATGTCTATTAAAGATGTTGTGCCGGGATTATTCGTATATTCTCCCTCTTTTACATAAAGTTTTGTAACATATCCGGCAAAAGGAGCTTTAACAAAAGATTTCTGGAGATTTCTCTTTACTATGGCAAGATTTGCCTTTGCCTGTTCCATATCTGCTCTGGCAACCTCAACAGCCTCATAAGCCACCTTTACCTGAGTCCTCTTTGATTTTTGAATATTAAGTAACTCTTTTGCCTGTTCGAGTCCTGCCCTTGCTGTGTCCAGGGCAGCCTGTGCCATTTCAACCTTCAGTTTTGCCCCTTCTTTTTCCTGTGTTCTTGCACCTTCCTTTACCAGATCAACCTGTTCCTCAACTGATCTGTATTCAGCAAGGGCCACATTATATTTAAGCTGGGCTACTTCCAGGTTCTGTTTTGATATGGCTCCTTCATCATAAAGTCTTTTAGCTCTGCCGAGATCTATCTCTAATTGTTCTAAATTTGCTTTTGCCTGTATGAGGGCCTGTTCTGCTCTGGCAATTTCCTGATTCCTGGCACCTTCTTCCACAAGGGAAAGATTTTCTTTCGCGGCTTTAAGGGCAGCCTGTGCCTGAATATACTGTGCTTCAGCTCCTTTTACTCCGGCTTCTGCCTGTTTTATTGAAGCTTCCACCTGATCATCAAGGAGTATGGCATTACTCTGTGCCTGGGAAAGTCTTGAAACTGCACTGTTAAGGGCAGACTGAGCCTGAGAAGTCTGATCCTGAAGATCCACCGGGTCTATTACTGCTATAAGTTGCCCTGCTGTTAAATATTGACCTTCTTTTACAGAGACTTTTTCTATGGTTCCTTTATTGTTTGTACTTACTGTTATATCATCATCTGCTTTCAATTCTCCGCTTGCCATTACCGTTATAAGGATATCCCCTTTTTTTACCATTACCACTTCCACAGGAATACCCTCTTTTTTATGGAGTTCTTCTCTCGTTACTTCTTTTTTCTCCTTACAACTGCATATAAATAACAGGAGCATTATGAGAATTAATATTTTTTTATGCATCTTTTATATAAGGCATAAGGCCTCTTTACTCCTTCCCGTCTGAATTATCTATCAATTTTATATTATAGAGATTTCCATTCTCCGGAAGTAATCCGGCACTTCTTATGATTCTGGCTACGGCAATAAAATAGTTATATTGAGCCTGTACCCTGGATGCTTCGGCTCTTGTAAGTAAAGCCCTGCTATCAGTAACTTCCAGGAAAGGAGCAATACCTTCTTTATATCTGAGTGATGCCACTTTATAATTTTTCTCTGATGCTTTCAGGGTTTCTTCTACCTTTACCATTTCTTCTTCTGCTTTTATAAGTTCAATATAGGCCTGCTGTACCTGAAGCTCTATAAGAGTTTTTACATTTTCTAAAGAAACCTCTGACTTTTCATAATTTGCTTCTGCCTCTTCTACCTTATATTTCGTAAGATTTCTGTCAAAGATCGGTATGGTTGTTCCTACAGTAGCTGTTATACTGTTTGAAGGAGTAAAGATAGTTGAACTGGCAGGAACATAATCGAAATTAAAATATACATTCGGTTTCCCCTGACTTCTTGCTACTTCAATAGCTGATTTCTGGGCAAGGACCAGGGTTTCCATTTTTTTAATCTCCTGTCTGTTTTTATATGCCAGGTTTGTAATATAAGTGACATCTGCTCTCAGAGATTCACAGGCCGGTATATGAACTGTTAATTCAATCTGAGTTGTAAGAGGTATATACATAGCATGTTTAAGTAATAATTTTGTCTGTTCAATATTACTTTTTGCTTTTATTATATCCAGTTCTGCATTTGCCACCTGTGCTTTAGCATTTAAGACATCTGCCATAGGGACAAGACCTTCTCTATAAAAAGCATTGGCCCTTTTAAGCTGTTCCTGAGCCGTGGCCAGATTGTTCTCAAATACATTAAAGAGAGCCTGTGCCTTTAAAACATTGTAATCAGCTTCTATTACATTAAAAATCACATCCTGCCTCAAAGCTTCTTTCTCTAAAATCAGACTTTCCTTTACAAAAGTTCTCTCATCTGTAAGATTTGGAGTAAGTCCCCCGTCATATATTAAATAATTGAGATTAAAGATAATCTGTGCCTGATCCGGTTCTCCTAATTCAAGTTCTTCCCCTCCCATATTAAATGAAGGAAGAGGGTGGACTCGCGAATAATAAGCTTTTGACAAAAAACCCGGATAATATCCTGTTTCTGCCTGAGAAACTCTTGACTGGGATGCCATTATATCCTGTTCTATACCTGCAAGGAGAAGACTGTTTTTAATAGCAGTAGTAATAGTTTCTTCAATGGTATAATTTATAGCTTTTTCCTGAGGAAAAACTTTCAGACATGTTAAAAGTAAAATTAATATTACTATAATTGATACTTTTCTAAATTTATACATAAAAACTGACTTTCTTTATCTGTAAAATTACTGAGTTACTGACGAATAAGTGGCAGGTGAGAGATGTTATTCTTTCCTCTCACTTCTCACTTTTCTATAGTTTCACATAAAATCTTATGAAGTTTTTTAAGAACCCTTAATATTTCCTCATATTCTGTTTTCTCTATTTTTTTTAGTATTTTCTCCCAGTATTTTCTGTTAGCATTTCTCACTTCTTCAATTAGAGCTTTACCCTCTTCAGATAAATTTACTTTTATTATTCTTCTGTCGTGAGGATCGTAGGAGCGTTCTACTAAATCTGCCTTTATGAGTCTATTCACTAAATTAGTGACTGAACTGGGCTTAATCTCCAGTTCTTTCCCTATGTCTTTCATTATGACATACTCACGGGATTCTAAAAAGCTCAGGACATTTAATTGAGATAAACTCAAGTTCTTAAGTTTACCGCCCCTTTTGACAAGATTGTTTAAGGTTATTCTATCCATTTTGTAACTGCCGGCAGTAATGGTATTATATATTTCTTCGGCCAACTGTTCCTCTGGTTGTTCCATAAGGTCACCCTTCTATATTAATTAATATATTACTGCTTCCGGGAAATTCCTGTCAGAAAGTTTGTAAATTTCCTCTTTGTTAGAATTTAAAATAGTTAGAACTTAAAATAGTTAGAACTTCTAAATAATGTTAATTAGAATACCATAACAGATTAATGTTGTCAAGATTTTTTAAAAACTATCAGCGGTCAGCAGTCAGCAGTCAGCTTACGGGGGAATTAGAGTGTTTTTAATAAATTAATTATTGAATTTATTTTTTAGAACTTACATCATGCCATTCCGGGGCTTCATGGTCAGAATAATAAACCACTTTAACTATTGATCCCCAGTTATCGGTCAGATAGAAGATTTCAACAGGCTGGCCAGGTTTTACATCCTTTATGGCATTCCAGAAATCCTGAAGAGATCTGATTCTATAATAGGTGAGTTTTATCACGAGACCGGTGACAGCTCCTCTTCTGGCTCCCCATGTCTGGGCAGAAGTTCCTTCAAGTATATCGGTTATATAAACACAATCAGGAGTAATCCAGGAATAATACCACTCATAAACTGTGGGAGTACTGGGCTGTATTACCATTCCTGCAAAAGTGACATATGATTCCGGTCTGAGTATACCTCCATCCAGGGCTTTTACTTTAAGATGAATTTCCTGTCCCAGCCTGCATACAAGGAAGTCAGTGATTTTTTCGGCAATACTTCTCATTTTTACCGAGAAATCAGCACCATCTACAGGTACACTGTTATCTACAGAGAGTATTATGTCTCCTTTTTTAAAACCACTTTTTTCACCGGGGCTTTCCTGTAAAATCCCTGTTATTATGAGAGCCTTTCTGGGTAGAGGAAAACTGAACTTCGCTCCGAAATCTTCCTTTGCTCTATCTACATTTATTTCATTTACTAGAAGACCTGTCCATCCCATATGACCCGAATAGGGTATATCACCTTTTATTACTTCTTCTATAAGAGGTTTTAACTGATCTATAGCAAGACTCCATCCTATTCCTGCAA
>JAKJGF010000394.1 GCA_022704525.1 Bacillota bacterium
CGAAGGAAAGACTTATATGGCAAATAGATATCTCGGTTTCTTTGCCGATGGTGCCACTCTTTCCTATAGTGGTAAGTTCTCCAGAATGAAAATAAGATTTTTAATGGATTCTAAATCGGGAAAAGTTCGAATTTCCCTTGATGGTAAAGAACAGGAGGTTTTAGACTTATATTCTGAAACCAGCAGTTATAAAGTTATTGAAATTAAAGATAAAACCACTTTTATACCGGGTATATATTTTTCTTCTCTTCTCCTTCCTCTCCATAAAATTAAAGGGATAAAGATAAGCACAGAGAGGGAGAAGGACAAATTTAGAATAGAAGGGGTGAGAATTAAGTCTTCCAGGAGAGAAATTTTATTACCTGTAAATAAAGGTGATTATGTTTCAGAGATAGTTTTTGAAAACAGAGAGTTTAAAGATAAAATATTTTCTCCCACTTTATTCGGTGTTCAAATATTACTTGCTTTCCTGATGGCTTATCTTTTGTACGAATTCCTCAGTCTTCCTGAAAGATTAAAACAATCTTCCTGGAAATCTACTTTTCTGTATGTTTTTATCAGAGAAAAACATTTCCTTTTCTGGGTGATGTTTATTATTTCTTCTGGTATTTTTTCGCTATGGTTATTGGGGCACTGGCCTGCAAGTATGTCTCCTGATAGTATGGATACATGGCTTCAGGTGGAAGGAAGAAATTTCCATAATCATCATCCCTATGTATATTCTATGTATGTATTATTTTTAACTCAGTTTATAGATACCCCTTCAGTAGTATGTATATTTCAGATTTTATTAATTTCCCTTCTGGGGAGTTTTATCTTTTATTTTGCAATAAAAAATGGTGTCAGTTTTTATCTGGTTTTACCATTTTTTTTCCTTTTCATTTTTTCAGTCCCTGTAGGATTATTTAATATAGTACTCTGGAAGGATATTCCTTTTTCTTTTTTAATTATTTTCTGGGCTTTTTATCTATACTATAGGTCTTACAGAAAAAAAAAGGATTTAAAAGATTCTTTCAGTTTTAAAAAGATATTTCTTTTATCTTTTTTATTTATTTTTTTATGTATGGTCCGTCATAATGGAATAGTATATATCGTTTGTTTACCATTTTTTCTGGCTATTTCAGGTGTGATGACTAAAAAAGAATTTGTCAGGTTTTTAATTCTATCATGTTCTCTGTTTATACTATTCAGATTTATAATTCCTGAATTGATTGGAGTTCGTGGTCTTAAGGAAGTATTCAGTAATCCAGGTAGAATTATAAAAAATGAGAGTAATTTAATGGTTAAGAGTGTTTTCGGTGCTTATTTGCCTGAATATATGTCAGAGAAAACATATATATTTTTAAAAACCCTTAATGGAAGAGATAATGAGATTTATTATAATCTTTTAACAGATAGAGATCAGTTATTATCGGCAAATCCAACAATTTTTAAAACTACTTATAGAATTGCACTTTCTCCAAAATCGAATTTTCTCTATAAAATTCAATCAAATATTTTGTACAGAAGCTTTACAGATATTTCTATTCGTTTATTAATCTGGAATTCACTGGTTCCATTTTTTATGTTACTTGTAGTTTTCTTATTATACAGATGGCTGCCTTTATCAGCTCTTTACTCTTTATTTATCCTGGTTCAACCTTTATGTTTATTTTTTGTCTCTCATGTTACTTCCTGGAGATATATGTATTTTATATATTTATCGGGCTTTTTCGTTTTTCCTCTGGTTTTTCTCGAAATTAAAGACAGGTGTAGACAGAGAGTAATGAAGGACAGTCAATGACCCCGCCCACAAGGGGACGGGGCTTGCGGTGCAAACCGTAAGTTCTCACATTGATTAGAGGCTTAAGGAATTATATTCTTTATGAAGCAGTTATTCAGGAGAGATACATTCACACCTG
>JAKJGF010000395.1 GCA_022704525.1 Bacillota bacterium
CCAGTTCCAACCGGTATTAATAAAAGCTATATCATCATCTTTTGCAGCAAATATCCAGACTTCTCCATCTTCTTCTATTCCCAGTTGCTTCCATCCGGGACTCGTAGCAGTTCCGTCAGAACCGGTCTTCCCTGTCCAGATAACCTTATTCTTATCATTACGCATCTCTATCTTAGCATCAGGAACAGGTTGGACTGTATCCAGAGTATTAACAGAGATGAGATTATTTTCAGAGGAAAATTTACCTGTTATACCAAGATTGGTTATCTGAAGGAAGGCTTTCTGATATTGACTGTCATAATTTAAAGGCTTAAGGGCATCTATCTGAAGAAAAATAAAGCCATTATTTTTTCCCTCCAGAGCTTCATCTACATCTATAGAACGCCACCAGGACTGATTTTTCTTCAGTTTTAATTTCCATAGTCTATCTATCTTAAAGAAGCCTTCCCGGGGATTATATTTTGTATCATAATTAAAGGCTTTCCCAGAAAACAAAGAAATAACATCCTCTTTCTGCACAGTTGCCATCTGTAATCTCACTTCTTCCATATTCATGAAAGACACAGGGTATGTTCTTGTAGAATGAGATTCTATTGTTCCTACACCACCTTCTATATAACAGGAAGGGCTGTAATCAGCAGTATTAAATGTAAAATTAATATCTTCCGGCAGAGTATTTCCCATAATATCTTTTATGTTTTTTGAAATCTTTACATTATATTTTGTCTGTGCCATAAGAGGAAGATAAAGATAGAGAGATACATCTTGCCCGTAGTCATTATAATATTCCGGTATTTTCATAGGAGGATTAAATTCAATATTATGAATCAGTTCGGCGTAATCTACAGGATTTGTGAAGTTAAAAGAGAGATTATTTTCAGGACTTACATTATTAGGATCTCCTATTCCCTGAAAAGAGAAAATCTTTTCCGTATTAAATTTTATAACTTCTTCTTCCAAAAGCCCTAAAGAGCCTTCCTTACCGGGTAAATCCTTCTTTAATTTCAGAGTATAAGAGGTTGAAGGAGATAATTTTTCAGAAGGTTTTATTGTAAGAACATTTGCTATTTCCCATTCCTTCGGGATCTTGTCTTCTCCTGAAGGACTTGCTATGGTAATAGATACCTCTTCATTTTTATTGCCTGATAATTGAATAAAAGTACCTGCTTTCTCAGGGTTTACAGGCTGATTAAAAAGTAAATAAATAACAGGTTTCTTAAGACCAAGCAAACGATTATAGAAAGATTCTGATGGATAGCTGGCAATAAGATCAGGTCTTATTGTATTAAAGGTCCAGATATAATCTTTTTTCAGAACTGCACCTGTCAGGGCTTTGATACCAGCAGGAACTGTAGCCTTAAAGGTAGTAGCATAAGGTAAAGGTCTATCAGGTATAAATTTAAGAGTGGCTGTTCCCATCCAGCGATATTTACCTGAAATAGGAGGGTCAAAAACTATAGGACCTGTTACCTCTTCTTCAGGAAGGGTAGTAAGAGCAACTATGGCCTGATTAAAACTTACTGTTATAGCATCAAGATCACTCTTTTCATAGACCTCTCCACAGGGTGTGGTAGATACAACCTCTAATTTTTCAATCTTACCGGGGCCTGCAAGAACAACCTCATTAATCTTTACAGACTGTTTATAGCAGGAAACTAAAAACAAAGCAGACAAAATAAGAAGGATACAAATAAATACTGATTTTCTCAATATAAAACACCTCTCTTTTTTTCTTCTGGTTCACCCATAATGTTTATTACAGTTAGGCGTCTAACTAGTTTAATTATAAACTAAAAAAGAAAACATAGCAATGAAGTTACTTCTCAAGGTTGTGTAAAAAAAGTGTTGGTTCGAATACCTATTGCACTAATTTTACCTGCACAAAATTGATTTTTAAT
>JAKJGF010000197.1 GCA_022704525.1 Bacillota bacterium
GAAGGATTAAAGAACTGGAATTGAACATAAGCACTTCTTTACTTGAAAGGCTCAATTTTGACTTTCAAGCAATCCCTTTCTCCATTGGTTAGAAAAACTCCTGGTTTTTCCAAGAAAGTCTCTCACTTACAAATGCAGGCTGATCTCTTTCAAGTATTTTATAATTTTGCCAGACCTCATCTTTCCCTTCGAATTCCTCCGGATGTTCCCATTAAATTTGACGGATGTGTAGAGAAAAAATATTCTCTCCGAACTCCTGGTATGGCTGCAGGTATTACTGATCATATTTGGACTTTTAAAGAACTTTTGACTTTCAGAAAGGGGGTGGTCACATAATCAAAGTACTAGCGGAAGAGCATCTGAAATATACTATAATTTAACAATAATGAAAATTCCTATGCATTTTAAATATTTCACTCATCTTCTTCCTCCATTCCGAATCCTCCGCCTCCGGGGGTCTCTATTACAAAAATATCACCTGCTCTCATATCAATACTTGCAGTTGAATTCAACTCTATTACTGTTCCGTCATTTCTTTTCACATAGTTACGCCCTCTTTGTCCGGCTTTCCCTCCAGAAAGACCAAAAGGAGGAATTCGTCGACGATTCGAAAGAATTGCTGCAGTCATATCTTCTCTAAACATTATACGCCGTATTACTCCGTCACCTCCCCGGTATTTTCCATTACCTCCGGAACCGATTCGTATGGAAAAATCTTCCACTATTACGGGAAATCTCCATTCCAGTACTTCAGGATCCGTAAGGCGGGTATTTGTCATATGGGTGTGAACTGCACTTGTTCCATGGAAATTCGGTCCCCCTCCTGCTCCTCCGCAGATTGTTTCATAATACTGATATCTGTCATTTCCGAAGGTGAAATTATTCATTGTGCCCTGGGAAGCTGCCATAACCCCTAAAGCACCGTATAGTGCATCTGTAATACACTGAGAAGTCTCAACATTTCCTGCCACCACTGCTGCAGGATACCGGGGATTAAGCATTGACCCTTCAGGAATAATTATTTTTAAAGGTTTTAATACACCGCAATTCATAGGGATTTCATCATCTATAAGAGTACGAAAGACATATAAAATAGCAGCCATACATACAGCAGTGGGAGCATTAAAATTATTCGGCCTTTCAGTAGATGTCCCTGTAAAATCCAGAACTGCTGTAAGACTTCTTTTATCAATAGAAATTTTAACCTTTATTAAACTTCCGTCATCCATCTCATAGGAAAAAGAGCCTTCCTTCAAAACACCAAGAACATGGCGAACCTGCTTTTCCGCGTTATCCTGAACATGTCCCATATAGGCCTGGACAACCTCTATACTGTAATGGTTTACCATTTTTTTAAGTTCCTCTACACCCTTTTTACAGGCTGCAATCTGTGCTTTAAGATCGGCTATATTCTGCAGAGAGTTACGTACAGGATAAATCCCTGAAAGGAGTAAATTTATAAATTCTTTCTCCCGGAACTCTCCGTCTCTTACAAGAAGGAAATTATCAATAAGTACTCCTTCTTCTTCAATGGTTTTACTGTAAGGAGGCATAGAACCCGGTGTTATACCACCTATGTCGGCATGATGGCCCCGGCTTGCCACAAAAAATTGAAGTGTCTCTCCTCTGTCATCAAAGACCGGAGTTATTACAGTTACATCGGGAAGATGTGTTCCTCCGTTATAGGGGTCATTCAAAACATAAACATCACCGGCTCTTATGGTTTTACCACGTTTTTTTATAACACTTTTCACACTTTCTCCCATAGAACCAAGATGGACAGGGATATGAGGAGCATTTGCCACAAGTTGTCCTTCCCGGTCAAAAATAGCACAGGAAAAGTCAAGCCGTTCTTTTATATTAACCGAGTATGCTGTATTTGCAAGGACTAGTCCCATTTGTTCTGCAATAGACATAAAGAGATTATTGAAAACTTCCAGCATAACAGGGTCAATCTTTGTATCCAGAGATATCCGGGATGGTTTTGGTACAGACCTTCTTAGAATCATATGATTTCTTTCTGTTATTTCTCCCTCCCATCCCGGTTCTATAACTGTTGTAGAATTATTTTCAGCTATAATTGCAGGCCCTATAAGATGCATCCCCGGTTCAAGATGATTTCTTTCATATACAGGGGTATTATATTTTAACCCATCTGTATAGACAGGTGTATATAAAAGAGGAGAAGGTTTCTCAGAACTCCGAATTAATAAAGGTTCTTCAGCTTTTTCTGTTTTACCAACAGCTTCAACAGAGACTGAATCCACTATAAGCCTTTTCTCAGGCATAATAAATCCATATCTTTTTCTATGAGCTTCCATAAAGGCAATTTTTACAGTTTCAAGTCCTTCATCATCATTACCATATGGAACAATAAGAGATGAATCGGTACCTTCATATTTTATATGTAATCCAGAATATAGAGAAATTCTTTCAGAGGTTATGCCCTGCTTTTTCATCTCAACCAGAACTGCTGAAGTAAGACTGTCAATTTCCACTGAAAGTTTATATATAACCTCTTTATCTAAAGGTAACTCTACTGATTTTTCTCTCATAACCCTTATATCGGCAAGGCCCATACCATAGGCAGATAGTACTCCTGCAAGAGGATGAATGAAAATAGTTTCCATACCCAGGGCATCTGCCACTTTACAGGCATGCTGACCTCCTGCTCCTCCAAAGCAGCAGAGGACATATTCACTTACATCATAGCCCCTCTGGATAGAAATCTCTTTTATTGCATTTGCCATATTCTCAACTGCAATTTTCAGAAAACCTTCTGCAATCTCATGGGGTGTTCTCTTTTCACCTGTAGAAAATTCTACTTCTTCTGAAAGTTCTTTAAATTTTTTAATTACTATATTTTCATCAAGAGGTTCATTTACATCAGGACCAAAGACTGCCGGAAATAATTCTTTTTTTATTTTACCTGTTATAACATTTGCATCTGTTACACATAAGGGGCCTCCATGACGATAACAGGCAGGACCGGGTAATGCTCCTGCACTTTTGGGGCCAACACGGAATCTTGCTCCATCAAAATTTAAAATTGATCCCCCTCCTGCAGCAACAGTATGGATCTTCATCATAGGAGCTCTCATACGGACACCTGCTACTAAAGTTTCAAAAGTTCTCTCATATTCTCCGTTGTAAAGGGCCACATCTGTAGAAGTGCCCCCCATATCAAAACTGATAATCTTATTAAATCCTGCCATACAGGCAGTACTGACAGCACCTACAATACCTCCTGCAGGTCCTGAAAGTATGGAGTCTTTACCCTGAAAAAGGCCTGATTCCACAAGTCCTCCGTTTGACTGCATAAACATAAGACAGGTATCAGTATTTGCACAGTGGAGTTCTTTTGAAACTTCTTTAATATATCTCTGAAGAAGTGGTGACACATAAGCATCTACAACTGCCGTATCCCCTCTGCTTACAAGTTTTATAAGAGGACTTACTTCATGGGAAACAGATACATTAGTAAATCCAATATTTCTTGCTATTTTAGCTATTTTTGCTTCATGGTCAGTATAACGGTATCCATGGAGAAGTATAATGGCACAGGAACGAAAATCTTCTTTATAATATTTCAGGAGATCCATAAAGATTTTGTCTTTATCAGGTTTCTTAAGTATTTCTCCATGGGCACTTATTCTTTCATCTATCTCAAGAATCTCTTTATAAAGAAGTTCAGGTAAGATAATGTGCTGACTGAAAAGATCCGGTCTGTTCTGATAGCCTATACGAAGGGCATCTTTAAATCCTTTTGTAATAATGAGAAGAACTCTTTCACCCTTCCGCTCCAGAAGAGCATTGGTAGCTACTGTTGTTCCCATCTTAACAGCTTCGATTATTTTATGGGGGACAGGTTCTCCTGATTTTAATCCTAAAAGTGATCTTATACCTTCTGTAGCAGCATCGGAATAACTTTGAGGGTTATGAGAGAGAAGTTTATGTGTGAATATTTTTCCTTCAGGATCTCTCGCTACAACATCTGTAAAGGTACCACCCCGATCGATCCAGAACTGCCATTTTGTTTGTTTTATCATAATTAAATAAATTCAAGTTGTAAAACAAAAAACCTCCTAAAAGTAACTAATCAAACAATAATTATAGTTATAGTGTATTTCATAACTTGTCATAAATAAATAAGTAAAAAGTGAAAAACGATTCACCTTTCACAATGAATAAATTATGGATTGTTATGAAACTAACTATAATTTTGTAACTTTATAGAATTAATAACTTACTAATTACGGCAATAGATAAGTTATACCAATCTACCATCAAACATAGTAAAAACAGCCTTGAGGCTACGAGAAAAAAAGATGGCGTATTTAACAGTATTTTCATTTATGATAATGTATGATATAATAACATTTGCATAAATTTGCTAATTAAGTTAGAAAGCAGATTAATCCTTATGGACACTTATTCTTTTGAAGAATCAGACTCATTAGAAATATTAGTGATTGATGATGAAGAGAGTATAAGAAAGCTTATATATGAAGTATTGACAACTGAAGGGCATATTGTCGTTCCTGTAGGAAGTGCGGAAGAGGGTTTAGAACAATTGCCTTATATGACCTTCAAGATAGCCTATGTAGATAACAGGCTTCCTAATATGCAGGGTATAGTGTTGTGTGAATATCTCAGAAGAAATAATCCCCTGATGAAAATAGTCCTTATGACGGCTCATCCTGATAAAAGCATAACTGAGAAAGCATACAGGATAGGAATTAATTTTCTGGAAAAGCCCTTTAATTTGCATGATCTAGTCAGAATGGTGACTGAATATAAAGAAGAAATTGAAGCTATAGATAAACAGAAACTTATGGAATTAAATCCCAATTACTATGTAGATCTTGCAGAGGTTCTGAATTATGCTTATGAACTCTTTGGGGCACCCAACGTTCCTGAAAGGCTTAAAAAAAAGGTACTTAAAACTGTGCAGAATAGTATGCATGTAATAATGAGCGATGCAAATTACAATGAAACAGATAGATCAAAAGCATTTATAGGGCTTATAATAGCCAGAACTCTCTCTGTTTATATTCCGAAAATGAATGAAACATCTGTTTATGAATTATACGATAAACGTATGGAAGAATTGGGGAAACAGATTCCTTTTAAAGGACTTTATTAAAGTTTTAAATTGCTATATTTAAGTTTTTATGATATAATAGCTCACATTATATTCAGGTGTGAAGTTTTATGCTTTTCTGTCGTTTTATGTTTCATCAGTAAAAGAGGCGTTTTAATGCGATCTTTATTGTTTGTTTTACTATTTTATTTATTACTTACTTTCTCTGTCTTTGCTCAGAATATCACTCAATACTATATATCTCCGGGTAAAGGTATTGAAGGATTGTTATATCTCGGTCAGGATATGGGAAAAATGTTTGACCAATGGGGGGCATCAGACACCATTCAGGAAGGGTACGGTGTCTTAATATATGATTATAAAAGATATCAATTGACCTTTGGCGCAGAAATATATACAAATAAAGTAGTTATGATATTTATAAATACCTATATATATAAAACAGCAGATAATATCTGTGTGGGATCTTCCATGTCTGATGTTTTAAGAATTTACGGAAGTTCTTATCGAATACAGAGAGAGACAGCTATGGGAGGAAATGCTATATTTTATGATTCTATAGGCATAGGATTCGGCATAAATAATAATAGTGTAGTTTCTATAGCAGTTTATTATCCTCAGAGATAAAATTAAAGAAGGAAAAACACTTCAATAAAAGAATTTAAATATTAAGTTTTATTGAAGAAATTAATTTAAGGAGGAGATTATGAAAGAATTTAAAGGAAGTGAAACAGAGAAAAATCTGCTGAAAGCTTTTGCAGGTGAATCACAGGCAAGAAATCGTTATACCTATTTTGCTGAAAAAGCTAAAAAAGAAGGTTATGTTCAGATTTCCCAGATATTTGAAGAAACTGCAAATCAGGAAAAAGAACACGCTAAAAGGTTCTTTAAATTTCTTCAGGGAGGAGAAGTTGAAATAACAGCTTCCTTTCCTGCAGGTGTTATAGGCACAACAGCTGAAAATCTGAAAGCAGCAGCTAATGGAGAATATTATGAATGGTCAGAATTATATCCGGCCTTTGCCAGAGTTGCCAGAGAAGAAGGCTTTGAAAATATAGCAAAAGTCTTTGAGGCTATTTCTGTAGCAGAAAAACAGCATGAGAAAAGGTATAAAGATCTTCTTGCAAATCTTACGGCAGGGAAAGTTTTTAAGAAAGATAAACCTGTAGTATGGCGATGTCTTAACTGCGGATATTTACATGAAGGCACTGAAGCACTTCAGGCCTGTCCGGCCTGTGCTCACCCTCAGGCCCATTTTGAGTTACTTGGTGAAAACTGGTAAATAAAGAAGGTGATATTATGGTAACAGAATTCAAATCTGTTGATGATATACTTGATTTTGCCATTAAAAATGAGCAGGAGGCATCTGATTTTTATATCACCCTTTCTGATAAGATGAGAAATCCTACTATGAAAAAGATTTTCCTGGAATTTGCTCAGGAAGAGATGGGACATAAAGTAAAACTGTTGGAAATGAAAGCAGGTAAGCTTCTTTTAAAAGCCGGCGAAAAAGTTCTGGATCTTAAGATTAGTGACTATATAGATACAAAGGTGGAAATAAAAGATACCCTTGAGTATCAGGATGCTCTTATAATAGCTATGAAAAAAGAGAAACTGGCTTTTAAATTATACAGTGATCTTGCTGCACAGACTGATAATGAGGCATTAAAAGCAATCCTTCTGGCTATTGCTCAGGAGGAGGCCAGACATAAATTACGTTTTGAACTTGAATATGACGATCTTATTTTTTCGGAAAATTGATATTAGCTATCAGCAGTCAGCAGTCAGCTATCAGCAAGAAAATAGATTATTAAAAAAATTAGAACTGAAAGATGATTACTGAAAGCTGATTGCTTATTTTAGAAAGGAGTAAAAAAAATGCTTAAAGAAAAAATGGAAAAAGCCCTGAATGAACAGATAAATGAGGAATTATACTCATCTTATTTATATCTTTCTATGTCTGCTCATTTTCAGGATATTAATCTTCCAGGATTTGCAAACTGGATGAGGGCACAGGCACAGGAAGAACTTATGCATGCTATGAAGTTTTATGATTATATTATGGAAAGACGTGGTAAGGTATTACTGAAACAGATAAAAACCCCTGACTATACCTGGGAATCACCTCTGGCAGCTTTTGAAGCAGCCCTTAAACATGAGGAATATATTACAGATAGAATTAATAACCTGGTAGAAATATCTATAAAAGAAAAAGATCACGCATCACATATTTTCCTTGAGTGGTTTGTAACTGAACAGGTAGAGGAAGAAGCAAGTGTTGATGATATAATTAATAGACTTAAACTTGTAGGTGCCAGTAAGGGCGGAATGTTTATGATTGATCGCGAACTGGGTAAACGTGGATTTACGGCATCTTCTACAGGAGATGAGTAAATTTGAAAGCTCTTGAGATAAAACCGGATATTTACTGGGTTGGAGCTATAGACTGGTCAATAAGAGATT
This sequence comes from Bacillota bacterium, assembly GCA_022704525.1. GTDB lineage: Bacteria > Vulcanimicrobiota > SpSt-956 > SpSt-956 > JAKJGF01 > JAKJGF01. The sequence goes on from JAKJGF010000197.1 coordinate 7,568, forward strand.
TTCACGGTTATGTAATTCCAGATGGCACAACATATAATAGTTATCTTATACTAGATGAAGAAATTACCCTTCTGGATACTGTGAAGGCTGATTTTGAAGACACGGAACTTTCAAATATTTCCAGTCTTATTGAACCCTCAAAGATTAAGAATGTCATTGTCAATCATATTGAAAATGATCATATGGGAGCTCTCAGGAGGATAATGAATCTGGTTCCAGAGGCGATAATCTATATAACTGAAAAGGGTAAACATGGTATGTCCCGTTTTTTTGATATCTCTCGATGGAATATTAAAACAGTGAAAACAGGGCAGGAACTCAAAACAGGGAAATATACCCTTGGATTTATAGAAACTCCTATGTTACACTGGCCTGATTCTATGGTAACATATGTAAAAGAAGCAAAGCTTTTAATCTCACAGGATGCTTTTGGACAACATCTTGCTTCTACGGCGAGATTTGATGATGAATTTATAAAATGTGCTTCAGAATCGGAACTGGAAGATTTTGTAATTGATTATTATGCAAATATCCTTATGCCCTTTGGTAAGATTATAAAGGCAAAGATTGCGGAAATACAAAAATCTGGTATTTCTGTAGATATGATTGCACCTGCCCATGGTATTATATGGAGGACTAATCCGGGTAAAGTAATGGAAATGTATCTTAATATGGCCGATGGAAAATCAAATCTCAGAGTTGCTATTATTTATGATACTATGTGGCGCGGAACTGAGTTTATGATACAACCGGTCATGCAGGGTATAAAAGATGAAGGTGTGGACTGCAAGATTATAAAACTAAGAGCTACTCCTATGAGTGCAGCCATAAAGGAATTATGGAAATCAAGAGGATGTCTTATAGGTTCCCCTACATTGAATAACGAAGTCTATCCATCTGTGGGAGAATTTATTATTCATCTCAGAGGTTTAAGACCTGCTGATAGAATTATGGGAGCCTTCGGATGTTATGGATGGGGTGGAGGAGCGGTCAAGTGGCTTTATAATGAGTTTAAAGGGATGAAACTTGAATCCTTCGGATCCGGATTGGAGATAAATTATAGACCACTTCAGGAAGATGATAAGAAGTGCTATGAATTCGGAAGAGATTTCGCAAGAAAAGTTAAAGAATTTCATAAAAAGTACGAATAATTAACCCATAAATTTCATTATACGACATCTATATAGATTTGATAGAAAGGAGTGAAAATAATTGAAATACGAATGTGAAATGTGCGGTTATATTTATGACCCGGAAGTGGGAGACCCCGATGCCGGTATTGCCCCGGGAACACCCTTTGATGAACTTCCTGAAGACTGGGTCTGTCCGGTCTGTGGCGTTGGAAAAGATAATTTTTCACCTATAGATGAATAATATAGTAAGATGTGAGGGGTGAGAAGTATGTTATTTAGTTCTCATTATTCATCACTCACCCCTTACTACAGGTTTTATTCACACAGAAGTTAAGTGTAATAGTTAAAAAGAATAGCTGAGTTAATTTTAATAATAGATTTAATAGAGAGTAAGCAACTTATGTAAAGTCGGTATGGTTTTCTCATGATAATCTATTATC
>JAKJGF010000198.1 GCA_022704525.1 Bacillota bacterium
TAAAGGTGGATATGTAACAGTACCTGTAGGACTTGCAGGAGGACTTATGGGTATTCCTCTGGTGGCTCATGAATCAGATACTGTTCCGGGCCTTTCTAATAGAATACTCTTAAGGTTTGTAAGAAAATTATCTTTAGGCTTTCCTCTCAATAACTATCCTTTATCTATTCAAAAAAAAAGTGAATATACGGGAAATCCCATAAATCCCTGTGTTCTTGAAATTTCTAAAAAAAGTAAAGATGATGCAGTAAGGCATTTCGGCTTTAATCTAAAAGAACCTGTGCTTCTTGTTACAGGTGGCAGCCAGGGAGCAAGAGCAATAAATGATGCAATATGGGCTATAAAGGATAAATTACTTGAAACATTACAGATAATACATATATGTGGAAATCTTGATTATGAAAAGCTGAATAATTCTTTGTCAGATATTTCCTCTCCTTTAAAAAATCGTTATAAATTATTTGCTTTTCTTTCAGATGATATGCCACAGGCACTACTGGCATCAGATCTGGTTATTACCAGAGCCGGTGCTAATACATTGAGTGAGCTTATAATACTGAAAAAACCTTCCATCATAATTCCTTTGCCAAAAGCTGCAAATGATCATCAGAGAAAGAACGGCAGAGTTCTTTCTGATTGTGGTGCTGCTTTATTTATAGATCAGTCCCAACTGACTCCAGAATTACTTATGAATAATATATTGAGATTATTTTCTGATAGCCATCTTTTACAGGATATGTCAGAAAAAACTGCCTTAATGGCAAAACCTGATTCAGCAGAATTGATTGCAAAGACTATTCTGGATGTAGCAGGAGTGGGAGAAGTGAAAAATGAAAAGTAAAAAGTGAAAAGAAGTGAAAAGTGAAAAGAAAAGTAAATGTATCTTAATTACTATTAATTATCGTCTCACGTTTCACGTTTCACGTCTTACGAATTATCATAGAAAGGAGAATTACTTATGACAGACTTTATAGTGGCTTTTGTAACTACTTCATCACAGGAGGAAGCCAGGAATATTGCCCATTCTCTTGTGGAAAACAGGCTTGCTGCCTGTGTGAATATTGTTCCTTCTATAACCTCTATATATAAATGGGAAGGTAAGATATGTGAGGATCAGGAATTATTACTTATAATTAAAAGTAGGAGTGAACTTTTTTCTCTTCTTGAGGAAAAAGTGAAGAGTCTGCATAGTTATAAAGTACCGGAAGTGATTTCTATTCCGATTTATGCCGGTTCTAAGAGTTATCTTGAATGGCTGGAGGGGGAGACAAAGTCTGATAATTAAGACTGAAAATCTGGACTTTCGTGAAAGAAAAATAGAAGATTTTTCCAGAGAACTGGAATGGAAAAAAGATTCTGAAATCTGTTATCTGGAAGGTTTAACTCATGAGGGATTAACTATTCCGGATTATAATTTAAATGAATGGATCAGTATTTCCAGTAGTATGGGGATTGACAAAGAAAATCTCCTTTTATCAATCTATTATACTCCGTTAAATAAACATATAGGAACAATTGGATTTTTCCCTGATACCTCCGCAGGCATTACAGGAGAAGTGGGTTTAATAATTGGAGAAAAAGACTACCGGGGTAATGGCTATGGAACAGAAGCTTTAAAGGTTTTTATTGATTATATTTTTACAAAATTGTCTGTAAAAAAGATTTATGCTCTTGTATATAACTTCAATAAGAAAGCATATAAGATAGCAATAAAAACAGGTTTTATAGAAAAAGGATTTTTAAATAGATTTTCAGAGAAATACGGATTTTATAAAATATACAGGCTGGAACTGGATAGGAAAGATCCTTAGTAAGGCAACAGGTAAGTTAGTATCCATCTCACAGGCCTGTCTCTGGCCGGACTCTTACGCAAAATCTATGATCCTGTCAGGATGAAATCTGTTATTACAGTAATCTGCAGTCAGTTTTCTCTATTAGACCAAGAAAGTAAAATAACTCTGGTGCGCCGGCTGTAATCCATAATCCAAGTATGTAGTAGCGGGGAAAATAATTTAGAAATACCGGAAAACCTTCTAAAAGTAATTTACAGGTAAGATAAATTATAGAGGTTATTATTACTCCTGTAGTTAGACGTAAAATTCTATATTTCCAGGGATCTTTTGAGGTAAAATGGTGTTTTCCTCTATATGCTATACCTGTTAGAACTCCTGCCATGGTACCTGCGACAGAGGCGTTTTGTCTGACAGGGTTTAAAAAAAAGAGTACTATACATAGAACCAGACTCAGTAAAACAAATTGCTGTGGAGATAGTTTTTTAAAAATATTTTTCAGGGGTTTTATTAAAATCATACCTGAAAAAATTATTATTATACCTGTAATCCATCCTCCCAGAACATCAGTAGGGAAGTGAAGACCAAGATAAATCCTGGAAAAACCTATAATTAGTATGAGAATAAAGGCCATTAACCATAAATAGATTTTTCTTTTAAACCAGGCCAGAGTTATCCATATTACAGTGGAAGACTGGGCATGGCCGCTCGGAAAACCATAGCCCTCTGCCTCTGAAAGTTTTAAATCCGGATATAAATCAAAAGGTCGTGGTTGTTGTAAAAGATATTTAATGTTTTCATTTATATATGTTGAAAAAAGATAAATTAATGCCACTTTATAGCCGAGCTCAGTATCTATGCACCAGAATAAAAAAGAAAATAATAATATATAAAAAGGTTCTGTTCCCATCCAGGATAGGACCTGAAAAAAATGATCCAGTAGAGGGTTATGGATTTTTTGTATAATAACAATTAATTCTATCTGCCATTTTAATATTGATGTCATAGGAGTATAATTATAACATATAAGACGTGAAGGGTGAAGAGTGAAGAATGAACAGACCGCAAGACGTGCAGAAACAGAATATTTTTCTGTCCTTTTACTGATCACCCATTAGGCCTCACCATAAAAAGAAAGGCAGGTTTCCCTGTGATAGAAAAATACAGTGTCATAATTACAGCAGGTGGAAGAATCGAAGGGGATTTCGCCAGACATTGCGGTACGGAAATAAAAGCCCTTATAGATATAAAAGGAGAAACTATTGTCTCCAGGGTAATAAAAGCTTTCAAAGAAAGTAATTATATAAAAGAAATAATCCTTGTAGGGCCGAAAGAGCTTAATAACCTTTCACTATCTGTAGATAAGATACTTCCTGAAGGAGAATCGGGGATTGATAATATTTTTATTGGTTTAAAGGCAGTGAAAGAAAAAGGCAAAGTAATACTTTCCAGTTCGGATATGCCCCTTGTGACAACTTCTGATATAGAGGAGTTTCTGAGATTATGTCCTTCTGATGCCTCCGTATGTTATCCTGTCTTTGAAAAAAACTATTACCTGAGTGTTTTACCTGATACCAGAAGTGATTTTGTACGACTTAAAAATTCTTCTTATACAGGGGGAAATATTTTTCTTGTCCATACTGATGTATTCAGGAACAGTACTGGAAGTATAGAAAAACTTTTTAAAGGACGAAAAAAACCTCTTTCTATGATACAGGTACTGGGGATTGTCTTTCTCTTTAAATTTCTCTTCAGGTTACTTGATGTACCTGATATTGAAAAGAGATGTTCAGAAATATTTAAAGGAAAATCTGTGGGCATTAAAAAAGCGTCTCCCCGTCTGGCTTTTGATATAGATACATGGGAAGATTATATTAGATTACTTAATTATTTAAATTCTTCAAAATAAGACCTTGCCAGACGAAAACCGAGATAATTACACTGTGTATTAGGCCAGCTACAACTGCGGCTTGAAGATCGGCAATAAAATTCTGCAGAACCGAAACTACCACCTCTGGGAACCTTTGCTTCTCCTGTGAGAGGGCCTGCAGGATTTTTATGTGCATCGGCAGGATAGGTGCCATACCAATCATTACACCATTCTGCTACATTGCCAATTATATCATAAAGGCCAAAACTATTAGGTAGTTTCAGACCCACCCGGTGATGATTATTTTTACCATTATCCTTGTACCAGCAATAATCTCCATTCATAGTGTCACCCCAGTAATAACTGGTTGTAGTGCCTCCACGACAGGCATATTCCCATTCAGATTCTGTGGGTAAACGATATCCATTGTTAGTTAGCCAGATAGAGGGGTTATTACCTCTATTATCTTTTTCTCCATAACATTTTGTAAGGTTATTCTTTTCACTTAACCAGTTACAGTATTCTACAGCACCATACCAGGTTATACATACTACAGGTCTATTTTCATAACCGGACTTCACTTTAAATGTACCGGGACTGGGGCCACCACTTATGCCGCACCACTGAGCTGTTTTTAATTGTATCCACAAAGCACTGCCCTCTACCTGGATTTCTCTGGAATTTAAAAACATACAGTAATCCTCATATGTTACCAGATATTTACTCATATAGAAAGGACTTAATATTACAGTATGAATCGGTTTTTCACCTGAATATTCTATATCACTACCCATTTGAAAAATTCCTCCCGGAATTAGTATCATATCTGGTTGTAAAGTATGACCTTTAAAGAATTTAGGATGTTTTTCTTTTTTCTTACTGTGTTCAGGACGAGAATTTAAGGCCTGTAGCATCTCCTTTGCACTGGAAAATCTCTTTGATATATTATTATCCAGGGATTTCATAATAATACTTTCCACTTCTGGAGATATATTTGGTACCACTTCCTTTAAGGGTTTAAAGTTAAATGTCTCAGGTTTTATCCCTGTAAGAAGTTGATGTATTGATGCTCCCAGAGCATATATATCAGATCTTATCTCAACTTTGCCATAATATTGTTCCTCCGGAGCATAGCCAGGAGTCCCTATAGAGGTAACTATTTTATTACCCATCTGAATTGCTCTGGCTATTCCAAAATCTATTAACATAGCTCTACCATCTTTATGAAGCATAATATTGGCAGGTTTAATATCACGAAATACAATAGGATTATTCTGACTGTGGAGATAATCCAGGACTTTCAATATATCTATTGCCCATAATATAACTTTTTCTTCCGGTAGCCCTGGTTTTCCCTCTCTGGATAATTCTATTTCCAGTGTATGGCCTTCTATATAAACCATAACCACATAATATCTGTTATTATTGGAAAAATAATCATAGACTTTTGGAAGATTCGAGTGTTCCAGTCTGGCAAAGATTTTAATACCTCTGTTAAATCTTTCTATAGTATCTTCATCTTCTTTTGTTTCAGGATAACATATAAGTTCTTTAAGAATACACATATTGTCAAGTTTTATATCCATAGTTTTATAAATGTGTCTTTTCTCTCCAACTTTTATTATTTTTATAATTTTATATCTATTTTCCAGTACAGTCCCTGATGGAAGAGGTTCAATAGATTTTGAATTTTCAGAATTATTCTTATAGATTTTTGTTTTATTATTTTGCTTTATATCCATATTTTTTTCTGGAGGTAAGTTAGAAAATATATGTAGATAATTATAGCAGGAATCTTTAATCATTTCAAATTTTACTTTTTTTATATAGTGGCATTCATTCTGCATTTATATTATAATATAGATGTGTATTTATTCTTATGAAGGGGAGTTACATATGTTTAAGAAAATTTTATTTTTAATATTTCTTCTCTTTACTTTATCTTTATTCATATCCTGTTCTGGTGGTACTCCGGAATTACCTTATTTTAACACTGGAGAACCGGCAACACCTGATGAATTGAAAATAGATCGCTTATTTCCTTCACAATCTGTAAAACAATGGGTTTATAATTACAGAGAGTTTAAATATTCCTACTATTATGAACAGGTGTTGTATGAATTTAATGCAACTGAAAAGTGGGATGTCCTCGAGAATAGTTCTGAAGGGTCCCACACATATATTACAATTGATAAATATGGAGAGGGTTATTTTCGTTCTTCAAAGATTTATTTTAAAAAGACACCTTCATCACTTCACTGGTGGGGTATAAAATTTAGTTATGATAATTACATAAGAGGTTTTGAGGGTAAACTTTTACTTTTTCCTGTTCAGGCTAATTCTTCCTGGGATACAATAATACCTTTTGAAAGTCATGATCAGTATTTACATCTTGGAAAGGGTAGAAATACTGTATCGACAATATCTGAAGAGGTTTATACTCCTGCAGGCACTTTTTCTCACTGTGTAAGAAATGACTTTACTGCAACAGATACACAGGATATTCCTGATTATGGCTATTCCACCCTGGGTTTTGCTATAACCTTCTGGTTTGCTCCCGATGTTGGTATAGTAAAAATTAAGAGTGTTCTCACAATTGATTCTTTTAACTATCCTGAAAAAGATGACAGATTTGAGATATATCGGACACTGGAGAGTTATGAATGGATGAATTAGATAAAAAAATATTAAATGTAATACAGGAAAATTTTCCTGTAAGTCCTTATCCTTATGCAGAAATAGCCACTACTTTACGTATTTCTGAGGAAGAATTACTCTGGCGGTTAAAAGTTCTGATTGAAACAGAGGTTATAAGGGAAATAAGTCCTGTTTTCTTCAGTAAGCATTTAGGCTATAAAAGCACTCTTGTAGCAATGGAAGTACCACAGGAAAAAGTGCTTGAAGTTGCAGAAATTATAAATATTTATCCTCAAGTTACTCATAATTATAGAAGAAAACATAAATATAACCTCTGGTTTACACTTATCGCTTCATCAGATGAAGAAATTTTAAAGATTATAGAAGAAATAAAATTTAAAACCGGTATTGAGAAAATATTTAACTTACCTTACAAAAAATTATTTAAAATTAATGTAAACTTTTCTTTATGATAGAAGTGACTGATTTAGACAAAAAAATTATAATAGAGCTTCAAAAAGGTATACCTTTAGAGAGTAGACCTTTTAAAGTTATAGCAGATAATCTCAATATAAAAGAAGATTTTCTAATAGAACGAATCAATGAATTTAAGAAAAACGGTATTATAAGAAGATTTGGAGCAAGACTGAGACATTATAAAACAGAATATAAAGAAAATATTATGATTGTCTGGAATGTACCTGAAGAACAGCTCTGCTCAACAGGCAATTTAATAGCAAAATACCTTCAGATTTCTCACTGTTATGAAAGACCTGTCCTGCCTGATTTTCCATATAATTTATACTGTATGCTTCATGGGAAAAATCGTGAAGAATGTATAAAAATTATTGAAGAAATTTCTGAATTAACGAATATTAAGGATTATAAAATGCTTGTAACTGTAGAAGAATATAAAAAAATTTCCCCTGAATATTTTATAAAATAATAATTTTCTTGAAAATATATGTTCTATTTAGTATTATATTGAGTAATATAATTTTGGAAGGAGTCAATGAAAAGTGAAAGGGATTACTAAAAGAAAAGACGATTATTCTAAATGGTATAATGATATTATATCGCAGGCTGATATGGCTGAACATTCTCCCGTAAAGGGTTGTATGGTTATAAAGCCTTATGGTTATGCTATATGGGAAAATATAAGAAATATTCTGGATAAGATGTTTAAAGAAACAGGACATGAAAATCTTTATTTTCCCCTCTTTATACCTGAAAGTTTTATAAGGAAGGAAGCAGATCATGTGGAAGGGTTTGCACCTCATCTTGCAGTAGTAACACATGGTGGAGGGAAAAAGCTTGAAGAAAATCTTATAGTAAGACCAACTTCTGAAGCTATAATCTGCAGTACCTATGCAAAATGGGTTAAATCTTACAGAGATCTCCCTCTTCTTTATAATCAATGGGCCAATGTGGTAAGATGGGAAATGAGAACAAGACTCTTTCTTCGAACTACAGAATTTCTCTGGCAAGAAGGTCATACAGTACATGGAAGTTGTGAAGAAGCAGAAGAAGAAACATTGAAAATGTTAGAAGTGTACCGTTCCTGTGCAGAAGATTATATGGCTATATCAGTAATTAAAGGATTAAAATCAGAAAGTGAAAAATTTGCAGGTGCCCTTAGAACCTATTCTATTGAAGCTATGATGCAGGATAAAAAAGCTCTTCAGTCAGGTACATCTCATAATCTGGGACAGAATTTTGCAAAGGTCTTTAATATTCAATATCAGAATAAACAGGGTCACCTTGAATATGCCTGGCAGACCAGCTGGGGTGTAAGCACCCGTTTAATAGGGGCGCTTATTATGTCTCACAGTGATGATATGGGTCTTGTATTACCTCCTAAGATGGCTCCAATCCATATAGTTATAATACCTATTTATAAAACCCTGGAAGAACTATCGGACATAATGGAAGTGTGTAGAAAAATAAAAGAAGATATTGGTATTAAATATATTGTAAAAATAGATGACAGAGATACAGAAAAGCCCGGTGCTAAATTTTTCGAATGGGAAAAGAAAGGTGTTCCCATAAGAGTAGAGGTAGGGCCAAAGGATTTGAAAGCAAAAGAAGCTGTTCTCGTAAGAAGAGATTTAAATACTAAATCCAGAGTTTCTCTGGAGACCCTTACTGTATCAATAGAAGAACTCTTGATGGATATTCAGAAAACACTTCTTGAAAAACATAGAAAATTTAGAGAAGAAAATACTTTCTCTATAGATAATTATGGAGATTTTAAAAATCTTTATGAAGGTGAAGAAGGTTTTGCTTTATGCAGTTGGTGCGGGAATCCTGAATGTGAAGCAAAAATTCAGGAAGAAACAAAAGCTACTATCAGAGCTTTGCCTATGGATGGCAGGGAAGAGGCAGGAGTATGTATTTACTGCGGGAAGACTTCAAAAGTGAAAGCTATTTTTGCAAAGGCCTATTAAGGTGTGAACAGTGAACAGTGAAATTGTCTTTTCACTGTTCACCTTTTTTTGTATTGAAAATTTTCTACAGGCAGACAAACACCTTTCAGGTAAATGTGTTATAATAAAATTATTCCATATAAAGAAAGGAAGAGATGATAATGAGAAAATCAGTGTTTATTCTTTTTCTGCTGATATTTTTTTCCTCTTTGACAGCAGGTGTTTTTGCAAAATATTCAGTTGTCAGTAAAAGAATATATATACAGGATAGAAGCAATGCGGTGATTGCCTATATAGAACCTGATGGTACAGTCCTGAATGGTGCTAACTCCATTATAGGCTATATAAATCCTGATGGATCTGTTCTGAATTCTTCCTATTCTGCCAG
>JAKJGF010000016.1 GCA_022704525.1 Bacillota bacterium
TGCAAAGTAATCCCAAACACCCATCACTACATTTTAAAAAAGTAGGTAAATACTGGTCCGTAAGAATAGGTATAAATTACAGGGCTATAGCTTTTGAAGAAGAAAATGATTTTCGATGGGTATGGATCGGAACTCATGCTGAATATAATCAGATAGAAAAATACTAACTACCAGAATTTCCACCATTGTCTTTTCTGGATCTTCTCCACTACCCTTCTTTTAATTTATTTAAAGCCTCTCCGTATTTCACGGCTATATTCTCTGTTTCCGGTGGAAGATCTAATACGGATGCCACATCTGTCGGAAGGCCGGAAGGATAACCATCTGCTAAAAATTCAAGAAAAGCCCTGCCGATTGCTACCTGGCTATTTGTATGTTTTCCTCCGTCCAGGCTTTTCATTGCGCTCAGGCCTATATCCAGATAAGTATTAATATTAAGAGGTTTGTCTTCATCATTTATAAGAGCCTCAAGAGTGCTCCTGTAGAGAGCCGATCTGGCAATATTTTTAGTTTCCTCGTCATCACACCTGATCCGGGTCTCTTTGATTACTTCACATGTTTGATTCTTCACATTTTCAGTAATAAAATTAATATATGTTTTCCCGATCTCCGCAATCGTCTCCGATGGTAAATGAGGTTCGATTGTATTCAGGCTGTCCAGGATTGTAATTCCTGTTTTTGCCACTCCGTCTAACGTCATTGGCTCATATTCGGAACCGGCATTAATCTCTCCAAGGCTGTTAAATCCTGCTCTGTAAAGGGAAAGCATAGCTTCCTTGCTTTTTTCCTTCTTATCCTCTTCTTTCATATCATTTTCCAGGCTCTCTATCTCATCAAGGATTATTTCGGCCACTTTATTGACGAGAGGATTATTATCATCAGCCATTTTTTCAAGAACACATTTTGCCAGTGGGGCTATATCCTTTTCCTGGCCCGGTATGCTGTTAATAATGCCATTACCTATCCTGGCAAGAATACGGTTTGACGGTTCGGAACATCCCTTTGCCATTGCTTCCAGGGCAATCTTATATGCAGCATTCGAAGGATAGGTCAGATTGGGACTCAATTCTTCCTGAAGCAAATCGGCAATATCTCCCATTTTTTTATTTTCCCTGTCATGTTCTGCTATGCCTATCATAAATGGTTCTGCGGCAAGAGCCGGTGCCAGTGGATTTGCCCCTTTCTCAAGACTTTCCATAGCCTTCAGAGCGGTTTGTGCGGCAATAAGGGATAGGGCACCTCCAGCGCCGGAAGCAAGTGTTTCCAGGGTAGATCTGTATACTGCCTCCAGTGGTTCAAATAATACGGCAAGCCTGTTCAAATTACCTGTTCCAATTTCCGGAATATTCTGAAGATTGTTAAAAATCTCTTTATCTGAAAGGGTGGCAAGGAAGCAATCACTTTCTTCGGTAATCTTCATTGCAATTCCCGCAAGCCTTGCCTCCCGGGACCCTCTGTTCTGGCTTGCAATGGCCTCTATATAGGCCTCTCCCTCTTTTATAGCATCAAGGATATTATCCTGTTCCGACATTGCCTTCAGGCCTTTTTGGGAAAATGTTACAGTGTCTTTCACCTCTTCCGAAGAGAAATTACGTTTTTCCTCCTTTTCAGACCCCATAAAGGGAACTTTTCCCTGAAACGTATTAATTACAGAGTTGTTTATATTCATTTCAATATCTCCTGTTTGGATTATATTTTTTTATCTTTCTTCTTCCTTATACATAATCTGGCCTGTTTCCACATCTCTGTAAACAGACTGATAGAGTTTCGTTCCTCTGTCATGCTTGAAAAAGATTTCCGTTTCCACCTTGCCGCCGTTATTCCTTATGTCTGTGTAACCATAATGCCTGGTAGTTTTATCTATTACAAAGGTTCCCTTATCACACCCTTCATTCCCGGAAACGCCGACATTCAGACTGAAGAGGTCTTTTTCTTCGGTATAACTATCGAATTCTATATTACCGAGGGCAAATTCCTTTCCTCCGCTCATCTGTCTGCTCAAAAGTTCGACACTGCCTCTTTTCCTGTCTGTATCATCTTTTGTATTATCGAATTTTACGAATTCATCTTTCAGGTTATAAACTTCTTCAATAACCTGCTCTGCTTTTTTCCTCTCCACCGGCCCGGAAGGTCTAAAGGTGGAACTGCCGACTTTAAACGGATTATAACTCATCTTAATTTTCTCCTTAATTGTTAATTATTGCTTTTATCTATTCTATATATTATTAGGCTATTTAGCTTATAATTTCAATAACGATATGTTACAATTTTGTTAACTTTTCATAGCCCTCTTCTGACAGGATGCAGTTTTTCTACCTGTATTACGTAATAACGGAGATGTTTGAATGGCTTTTCATCCCTTCCCATCGCAAAGAATTAAACAGGCATTTCTCACTTTTTTGTCAATATTCTCTTCCCAGAGAGATACCTCAAGGGACATAATTTTATCCACCCTACTACTCGAGACCTCTCGATATTATAAGTGAAAGAGTGTTTCTCAAAAAATTATTCCGAAATTCCACATATAGATTTTACCAGGTTTGGATTATGAAAAAAGGTTTGCAAATTATTGATTATAATTTTCTGAAGTTCATCTTCATTTGAAATTTCATTTCTTATTGTCAGTAATCTTTTTGCCTCTTTTTTATTTCCCTTTTCTTTACTTCAATTAACTAAATCTTCTGGACTTCCATATTTTTCCTCTGGTTTATTATATGGAGGGCCCTTTAAGAGATTTTTTTTCTTTTTCTTTCGTCTCATACTTAATTTATTTCTACACACATTTTATTATACCTATTTACGGAATTTTTTTATTAGAAACACTCTAATTTTTTATATAAAATACAAAGGCATTCCTCCCTTACTATAAAAAATATTTCTCAAAAACATCTTGACAGATGTATTTTTTTTGCTATAATGTTAGTAAATAATAACTAACCTTATGGATAAATTATAGTAATTAGTTAGTATTAATTAATATTAAAAGAGGTTTTAATTATGGATTTCACAAAGAGGCAGAAGGAGATTATAGATGTTTCCATAAGGCTTATCTCAAAAGGTGGTATACAGGAATTAACTATAAAGAACATCTCTAAAGCTATAGATGTTTCAGAACCAGCCATATACCGGCATTTCGATAGTAAAATCGATATTTTACTTGCTATTCTTTCCTATTTTGAAGAGCTTACAGGAGATATCTCAGAGAAATCTTTTAATCAAGAAATTTCTTCTCTTTCCCGTATTGAAGATTTTTTTGAGAGACTTATGGATGAATTTACCGAAAATCCATCTATGGCAAAGGTGATTTTTTCTGAAGAGATATTTCAGAATGACAGCAGATTATCGGAAAAAGTAGTGGCCATTATGAAGGGCCATCACAGAAAAATACTGGAAGTCGTAAAAGAAGGCCGGGAGAATAATGAGATAAGAAAAGATATACCGGAAAAACATATTACCATGTTTATTATGGGAGCTTTCAGATTACTTATAACAAGATGGAGGCTTTCCGACTTTGGATTTGATTTAAAAGAAGAGGGTAAAGAACTCTGGAATTCTATGAAAATATTATTAAGTCTTTCTCAGAGTTCAGTTAATTATCAGAAAAGGATTGAAGACTATCTTCTTTAAGATTGCTGATTTTAAAATATTTAAGAAAGGAGTAAGATTATGAAAATAATTGATGTAAAAAATGCTCAGAAGATGAAAAACCCTTTTAAAATTGATGCAGCACAGATTTATAATACAGATCATGCTGTAGCTGTTCATATGACTCTTAAGGCGGGAGAAAAATTAAAACCCCATATAACCCCGGTAGATGTGTTTTTTTATGTCCTGGAAGGAGAGCCTTCAATTGAGATAGGAGAAGAGAAGGTAAAAGTACCTGCAGATCATCTTGTGGATAGTCCTGCTAAAATTCCTCACTGTATATATAACGAAAGTGATAAAGTTGCAAGAATACTGGTTGTTAAGATACCAAAGCCTACTGAAGAGACAAAGTTTCTATGAGGAGTTGATTTTTAATGCTAAGAAAAATAATTAAAATTGATGAAGAAAAATGCACAGGTTGTGGTCTCTGTATCCCCAATTGTCCTGAAGGAGCGCTTCAGGTAATAGATGGGAAGGCTCGCCTTATAAGTGATCTCTTCTGTGACGGCCTGGGTGCATGCATTGGACACTGCCCCGAGGGTGCTATTACAATAGAAGAAAGAGAGGCAGAAAAATACGATGAATCCAGAGTTATGGAAAATGTTATAAAAGGTGGGAAGAATGTAATTAAAGCCCATCTGGAACACCTGAGAGATCATAATGAAATGGGATATTTACAAGAGGCTGTAAATTTTTTAAAATCAAGAAATATTGATATTCCCCCTATAGAAGTGGAAGATGAAAAATCGAAAGCCCCTCATAGAGAATGTTCCGGTTCCAGAATGATAGAACTGGAGGATAAGAAAAAAATAGAGAATACCGTTCAGGATATTACTCTTACCTCTGAATTGAGAAACTGGCCGATTGAGCTTACTCTTTTAAATCCTGAAGCTCCGTATCTTAAAGATGCAGATCTTTTAATAGCTGCCGACTGTGTAGCTTTTACTTATGCGAATTTTCATAAAAAGTTTCTTTCCCGTAAGATTTTGACCATCTTCTGTCCGAAACTGGATAAAAATATAGAAGAATATATTGATAAGCTTTCTTTTATATTTAAACATCAGAATATTAAATCTATTACCCTGTTGCATATGGAAGTTCCCTGCTGTTTTGGAACTGAAAGAATTGTAAAAATGGCTATGGAGAAGGCCGATAAAGATATACCTCTGGAAAAATATGTAATTTCTTTAAAGGGGGATATTAAAAGTTAGAGAAAAAAGAAAGAAAGTAAAAAGTGAAAGGTAAGGGATTTATGGCGTAGGGGCGAACCTTGTGTTCGCCCGGCTTGAAATCCTTATGCATTACACATTGCGATTTAAGGAGGGATAAAAATGATAGAAGTCTTTAATGAAGATACAACTATAAGAGAAATAATAGCCACTTATCCTCAGACACGGAGTGTCTTCGAAAAGTTCGGTATTGACTACTGCTGTGGAGGTTTAAAGGACCTCAGAACCGTATCGGAAGAAAAGAAAATATCCCTGGAAACTCTGAGAGCTGAGTTAAAGGATGCATTTCAGATAACTTCTTCTGATAAACAAAAAGTGAAAGACTGGTCAAAGGAAAATCTTTCCGAACTGGCAGATTATATAGAGAACAATCATCATGGATTTATGAAGAAACAGATTCCCGAATTGAAAGACCTTATGGTGAAAGTTACCAGAGTCCATGGAGACAGACATGGTAAAATTTTTGCCTATTTAAATCTGGTTCTGGATTCTTTCTGGGTAGAAATCTGGGAACATATGTTAAAAGAAGAACATGTTCTTTTCCCTTATATTCGAAACCTTGAGACATACTCTCTGGAGAAAGGAGAAAAACCTCTTCCTCCCTATGGGACAGTTGCAAATATTATAAGACATATGGAGCGTTATGAACATGCCAATGCCGGTCAGACTCTGCTTGATATAAGGGAATATACGGAAAATTATTTACTTCCTTCCGATGCATGTTATTCTTTTAAGGCTCTTTATGATGGACTTCAGTCTCTTGAAAAGGATCTTCACGAACATATTCATCTGGAGAATAATATTCTTTTTCCGGGAACTATAGAACTTGAGAAAAATTGTCAGATTATTTGAGGGGAATATCTGTTCAACAATTTGATCTGACTGTAACAGATACAGGAAAACTGGCTATGGCACTGGTTGATGCAGGAACTGAGGATTTTGATGCCCTGGATAAACTGGTAGATTTGATTACTGAAAAACATAAAGAACATAATTTAAACTGAGGAGGTGTAAGTTAATGATCGCAAAGATTGACTCTGATATTTGTATTGGTTGTGGCTTATGTGAAAGTATCTGTCCAGAAGTTTATCGTATGGAAGAAGATAAAGCTGTAGTATATGTGACAGTAGTTCCGGCAGATGCAGAGGAAGCCTGCAAAAAAGCTTCTGATGAATGTCCTGTTACTGCAATAACTATAGAATAAATGGGAAGAGAGCTATGGAATTCTACGAAAGGCTTGAAGAGCATTATGATAAGATGATCCGTTTTAAAGAAAGACTGGATAAAGAAAGATTAATGCTTCAGAAATGGTTGGAGCGTTATAAATTTCAATCTGTTGTAGATGTGGGATGCGGTACAGGCCTTCATGCCATATTGCTCTCTCAGATGGGAATTAATGTCACAGGTGTGGATATATCGGAAACTATGTTGAAACAGGCCAGGCTTCATGCCGGGGAAATGGGTGTGGAAGTTACCTGGCTTTTATCTTCTATGGTAGAATTAAAAAAGAATTTAAATAGTTCATATGATGCTGTATTCTGTCTTGGAAACTCCATTCCCCATCTTTTAGATAAAATTGCTTTTGAAGAAACCTTTCAGGGTTTTTATGATATACTCATTCCCGGAGGGTTACTGGTAATTCAATTACTTAATTATTATAAAGTCTATGCCACAGGAAACCGTATTGTGGGAATTCACAGGGAAAAAGATACCGAGTATATTCGTTTTTATGATCTCTACCCTTCCCTTAAATTTAATATTCTTATAGTAACATGGGATGGAGACTCTCCACACCATAGTCTTCAGAGTACAGAACTTTATCCTTATAGAAAAGAAGAAATAGAAATTTCTTTACTGAAAGTCGGATTTACTGAAATTGAATATTACGGAGATATGCATTTTCACCCCTTTGATGAGAATACCTCTTCCAATCTTGTAGTTATTGCAAAGAAGGCCAGATAAATTAATGATTTGAGACGAAAAAACTTATACTGCCATATTAATATGAAAGAGTTACACTTTTGATCTGGCCACGGGAGAACCTGAAAAATTAGATCTATGTGAAGGTAAATAGAAATCACGACATACAATTTTACTATTATATTTCCAGCTTTTTATTTTTCACAACCGATTTCAGTTTTTTTATATATTTCTATTGGTGAAATATGTTATAATAATTATGGATTAAATAAAAGTTTTTGTCAAACTTTTGATTTATATATTTTTTAGTTATGTAGTCTTCTATGAAAGAGAGTATAGAAAGATATTTTAATGATGAATGATGTTATTTAAAAGAAAAGGTTATAGTTTAATAGAAATTTTACTGGCTGTAATTTTATTAGGTTTAGTACTGGTTGTAATATGTAGCGTTTTTTTTAAAGCATTGCTGGCTATAAAAAGAGGCCAGACAAGTGGAACAGCTATGTATATAGCCAATAAAAAAATTGATGAAGTCAGAAGTGTTGATCTTGGGAATGTAAAAGGAATTTATATAGATGAACTTTATGAACACATAGAAGGATTTGACGGATTACCGACAGAATTCGACAATTATATTAGCTGGGATACAACTTCCGGGGGGATTTCAGAAAAAATTATAACTGGCAAAGAAGGAACCAGGGGGGAATATGAATTTATAATAGAGATTAGAAATTACCAGGAAGAGTCTTTAACTGTTGATAATTTGAAGTCCGTCACGGTAGAAATAAAATGGTATGATAGTCTTCAGGGAAAGGAAAAAAAGTTAAAAGTAGATACTCTTTTAGCAAGGAAAGCATATTAACAACATGTTTAAAGGAATATTAGCTCACACATTAGTAGAAATAACAGTAGCTATTGCAATCTTTTCTATGATAATGTTAGGCGTTTATTCGGCAATAGATACAGGTTTTAAAATATGGCGACTTGGAGAAGTGAAATCAGATGTTTACAGTAGGGGGAAGGTTTTGCTGAGTTATATAATAAGAGATTTTAGATATTCTAACTGGATAAGTGCAAAAATAGAAAATGACGGTGACTCAAATACATTAAATGAATATATAGTTTTTGAAAGTCCTGTCAAAGATGATGGTTCTATTGATATTGAGACTAAAAATTGTAAACCTCTCTGGCAAAAATATATATATTACTATATTTATCCATCAGTAAAAAATCGCCCCGAAGTTGATAAGAGAATACTCTATCGCAGAATGGTAGATAGAACTCCTAAAAATTCTACTCCTATGCCTCTGAGTGAAATTTCTTCAACTTATTTAACAGATGAGTCAGTGCCGGATACAAATCTCAGAGTAATTGGAAGAGAGATATACGAGATAGATTTTAAACAGGTAGGAACAGGTCTTATTATAACAATTAAATTCAAATCCAGAGTACATAAAGATAGCCCGGTTATGTTTAATAACAGAAATGTAACCGAAGTAGTTAAACTGAAAGCGTCGGTAATACCGGAAAATTAATTTAAATTCATAGGAAAATTCATTTTTATAAAGCTATCAGCAGTTATCTATCAGTAATTAGTTTAAGGGATAAAAGCTGAAATTTGAAAACTAATTTAAAATTGAGGTGAGTCTTATGAAAAAAACAAATAAAAAGGCAATAGTACTTATCAGTGTATTATTACTTATACTTTTACTTATGATTATGTCTGTATCAATGATAGCTTTAAGCAGTAACTTTTTATCTTTTGTGAGTGTAAGTGAAACCAGTAATAAAGCTTTAATTGCTGCTTATGCCGGTGTCGATTATGCTATATATAAACTGAGTAAAGATCCGAACTGGGGAGTTAAAGATTTAAAATTCGATCCCTCTTCAACTGCTCCCATACCTGATCGTCTTCCTACATATAAGGCAGATATGTCAGCAGAAGCTGAGGTAAAATTTACTAATTCTCAATGTAACATAACCTTTGGTAATTCCTACGGCTTAAAGTATCAATCTGTGAATAATTTATTCGGAACTACTGCTTTAGGAGATGTTCCTCCTTATACTGCCAGAATTATATCCATAGGGAAATGCGGTAGTAGTAGAAAAGTAATAAAAGCTTATCTTACCCGTTCTGATTTTTATCCCTATACAATAAACTCTGAGTCTTCAGTTTTATTTGTAGAGGGAACATATAATATAAAAGGAGATAGTTTAACAGGAGAAGAAGGTAATGTTTATTCTGCCTGGGCAGGGGATTCTGATGATAAATTTAGTATACAGGTAGATAGCGGAGTAAAAAATATATCCTGTAATGGGGGAATATTACTGGGTAAAGGCCCCATAAATATTTTATCCGGTCAGTTGAATAACACCAAAACCAAGGAAAAATGTATCCCTGAATTGTATCTCAGTAAGATTGATGTGCCAGAAATATTAAGTAATGCCAGAAATAATCACTATGGAGCCTGCACTAATATTAATCCCGGAATGGTAACTATCAAGGAGCAACCTCCTCCCCCTCCAGATCCTCCTCCTATGCCCACTGCTTCTGAAACACTTTCACTTCTTACTCAGCTCAGAGATCGATTAATAGCTGATGCTGCCGATGAAACCTGTACAAATGGTGATCCTGTTACCAAAAATGGATCCATAAGTATTACAAAATACAGTACTCCCGAATATGGCCGTTTTATAATTGATGGAGGTGGTACAGGTTTTGAAACAGTAGCTTTTTTTGATCCGGCTCAGATTAAGGATCCGTTTAAAAGAGGAACTATTAAACTTAACCATGATATTTTTATCGGCAGTACCGGTATATCTGATGGAGATAGAAGGGAATATTTATATGATTCAACCTTTAGGGCGAAGGCAAATAATCCTGCCAGCAATAATATATTCAGAATATTTCGGGACGGTTCATCAGATCTTTTTAAAATGTATAAATATGCCTATGTTTATACATATGATATGAATCTTACATATTATCCTCCCAGGGATGAACCTATATATTCAACCGATCCCAATACCGGTCAAATATATATATCAGGGTATAATCACATAAATGCCACGTCCAGTGATAGTCATACAGAAACCTGTGATGGAGGCACTAATAGTCCCTATACTCAGGAAATAAATTATATAAAACTTGATCTTAACGGTCATAATATATATTCCAGATCTCATTTAATTCTTGGGGTTGAGATTATAGGGGCAGGAAGAATTATAGCAGATGGGAAAATAGCCTGTTTATTCGGAGTAAATAGCGAACAAATAAGCTGTATAAGCAGAGATGATCTTGATGTTGAACTTTCAAATAATTTTGTAGAGTCAAAAAATAAAGGTTTTTATTATGCAGGAGATGATTTGAATATAAGGCCTATGGCTTCAGATAGTCTCCTTGCATCAGGAACGGCAGGGAACCCCAGTGCCAGGAGAGAGATTATGCATTATCCTCCCGGATACAGAGTTAATGACAATGATCAAATAATAATTGGTAATTATAATATCACTACAAACGATTATTCAGGCAATGGTATTAAGGCTGAAACGAAATCACATCCAGGTTATATTACTGTAACTGGTTGGAATATTTCTGATGGAAGCAGTAATACCTTCGATGCTGCAATACAATTTCATTACAGTAAGAATCAACAGATAGAGATACCTGAAGAGGCAAAAATTTTAGTGCCAGAACAGATTGGAGCAAATCCCAAAATAGTAGATCCCAACGATATGGATATTACTGCTACTTCAGGAGTCTCTACTTTAATATTAAACGATTTTTCATCACTTATTCAGGGAGAATTTAATCAAAGTGATATACGTTATTATAAAGCAACATTAATTTCAACCTCAGTATCTTTAAATACCTTTTCCAGTGATTATGGGTCCAACTATCAAAATGTAAGTCCCCTGGATACCGGATCTCAGAGCGGAGAGATATATTTAATTCAGAATAGTAATTATATGAGTCATATTCTGAATATAGAGAGAACTAATTTTAAAGTTCGAAAGGTATCCTGTGTAGAAATGGAGTAAAAGCTGAACTTGAATAGAGAAATTATATTTTTCGTACTTTTATTAATTTTATTATTTACGATAAGCTATATAGAGATTATCATCATAAAAATGAAGCTTTATATACTCTGCAATACCGTCAGAAGATCCTTTCTCTCCTAAAGACTCCCAGTAATGGCCCTTATATTTCTTAAGAGTAGCCCTCAGCTCTCAACCTCCATTTCGTAATATTTTCTTGACAGAAAAGCTACTTCATGATATACTTTAATTTATTTAATATTTTAATATTTTAACTATTTAATAATTAAAAATATTAAAAATTTGAAGGTTTTAATATGAAAAAAAACAACCCTAATATAGAAAAAGCCACTCAATACAGTGTTGAAATATGTGATACCCTGTTTCCGATAATAATAGGCCGTGTTCATAAAGCACAGAACCTCAAATTATCTCATCTGAGAGCTTTAAAACTGATGGAAAGAAATCATGGCCTTAAGATGAAAGAAATAGCGGAAACATTATCTATAGCTCCAAGTGGTGCTACCTATATTATTGATCAACTTATAAAAGATAATCTCGTAGAACGCTACAGAGTTTCTGAAGACAGAAGGGTTGTTTATATCAGAATAACCGAAGAAGGACAGAAACAAATAGATGAATTTAAAAAAGCCAAGAGAGATGTTTGGAAAAATATAATAGAAGATCTTGAGGAGAGAGAACTTATAGAATTTTCGGGAGCTATTCAGATAGTCTATAAAGTCGTATTGAAAATAAAAGAGGAACTTCTCGGATGAAGTGAGAAGTGAAAAGAGATAAAGGGTGAAGAGTGAGTAATATAATATGACTTTACGCATCACACATTACGCACCACGATTTCAGGAGGGAAATATGAGAAAAATTCTATTTATCATATTATTATCCGGTCTGTTTCTTCAGATGGGATGTAGAAATGGCTCAGGCCCTATAAAAGCTTCCGGCACAGTGGAAGCTACAGAGATAAATATGGCGGCAAAAGTGACAGGTAGAATTGAAAAATTTACAGAAGAAGGAGAGAAGGTAAAAAAAGATCAGGAGATTATATGGCTTGATAAAGAAGAACTGACCCATCAGTTAGAACAGGCAGAAGCTGCTCTTAAGGTCGCAAGGATTCAACTTGCCCAGGCCACTAAAGTGGCAGAACTTCAGAAATCTCAGACTGAAACTCAGATTAAGATTACAGAGGCCTCCCTGAAAGCTTCGGAAGCACAGGTGAATCAGTCTATTTCCGGAGCAGATCTGCAGTTTTCCCAGACAGGAAGTCAGATAGATCAGGCACAGCTCAGACTTAAAGAAAGCCTTGATCTTTATAATCAGGCCAAGGAAGCTCTCTCTGCTCAGATTACAGACAGTGAAACAAAAATAAAGCAGGCCCAGTCAGTCTTAAATACTGCAAAGGAAAAGCTGGATATACTGCTGGAAGGTGCAAGACCACAGGAAAGATCACAGGCCCGGTCAGCCTATGAGCAGGCCCTTGCAAATTATGAAAATACTAAAAAAGATCTGGATAGAGCAGTAAAGCTGTTTAATGACGGAGTAATACCGGCACAGCAGCTTGATAAAGCAAAAACCCTTTATGTGTCTGCAGAAAGTGCTCTTAATATAGCAAAACAGAACCTGAGTCTTGTAGAAGAAGGCCCGAGATCTCAGGAAATAGAGATTGCAATACAGCAGGTTTCTCAGGCAGAAGAAGGTCTTAAAGCGGCAGAATCCACTAAATCTCTCGTGGAGATAAAGAAACATCAAATGGAAGTAGCGGAAAAACAGGTGGAAGAAGCAAGAGTTGCTCTGGACCTTGCCAGGGCAGGAGTATTACAGAATGAGATAAAACAGCAGCAGATAACAGTAGCAAAAACACAGATGGATCAGGCAAGGTCAAATTATGAACTTGCACAGGAAAACTGGAAGCTTGTAGAGGTGAAGAAAAAAGATGTTGAAGCCGCAAAAGCTCTTGTGGAACAGAGAGAAGCTGCAGAAAAACTTGCAAAAACTCAGTTTGATAACAGTATAGTTAGCTCTCCCATTGATGGGACAGTAAAATTAAAGGTGGCAGAAATAGGTGAACTTGTGCCTGCAGGAAGTACTATACTTAAACTGGCTGATCTCAATGATATATGGATCTCTGTTTATATCCCTGAGGATCAGTACGGAAGAATAGCCCTGAATGATAAAGCTATAGTAACAGTAGATAGCTGGAAGGGTGTGGAGTTTTCCGGTTATGTAAGTTATATAGCCTCTGAAGCACAGTTTACGCCAAAAACCATTCAGACACAGAAAGATAGAGTAACTCTAACATATGAGGTTAAAGTAAGGGTGGATAATAAAGAACAGAAACTTATTCCCGGTATGCCTGCCGATGTGGAGATTTTATGCAAGTAAATTTGAAAGGCCTGTTTAAACATATGAAAAAATTGATTATCTTAATTTTTTGTTTGTTAGTCATAACTATCCCTGTCTTTTCAGCGGAAAAACCCCTTAAAATAAATCTGAATAAATGTATAGAAAATGCTCTCGAAACTGATATTTCATTAAAGGAGGCACAGAAGGAGGTAGCCATATCAGAAGGACAGCTTAAACAGGTAAGATCAGGACTCTATCCGTCACTTTCTCTGGGTGCTACTTTCAGCAGACAGAATGAGGTACCTGTAATCAATTTCCCGGGAACCCGGGGAGGACTCCCCATTTATGACGAAAATCAGCATAATGTGACCTTCAGTCTTAAATATCTAATCTCTGACGGTCATGGAATAGCCAGTCTTAACTCTCAGGCCGAAGCAAGTCTGGAAGGCTACAAGATAAATGCTGAGAAAATAAAACAGGATGTTATTTATAAGTCTGCTTTTGCCTATCTAAATACACTGAAAGCAAAAAATCTTGCCCGTGTGGCAGAAGAATATGTAAATTTGAGCAAAGAACAGCTTTCCCTTGCTAAAAGTAGATTTGATGCCGGTACAGCTGCAAAGGCCGATGTCCTGAAGGCAGAAGCCTCTCTTGCCGAGTCAGAAATAAAACTGGTAGATGCAAAAAATGGACTGAATATTTCTCTTTCTACCTTAAATAATGTAATGGGTTTATCTCTTGGAACTTCCCTGGAATTTGACGAAGAATTTGTCTATAAAGAATGGAATATAACCTTTGAAGAAAGTCTGGCTAAAGCCCTTCAGGAGCGACTGGAGATATATATAGTGGAAAAGACTAAGGAATCTCTTTATTATGGGAAAGAATTTGCAAAGAGCTCCTGGTATCCACAGATTTTCTTTAAATTAGACTATACTCCCTATGCCAATTCCCTTATTACAGATAATAATACACTTGTAGCCACCCTTGGAACCCAGTTCAGTATATTTGACGGATTTAAGACTGCCGGTGCCGTAGATGAGGCAGAAGCAAAATATGAAAAGATGTCTCTTCAGGAAGATGATGTAAAGAAAAATATAAACCTGGATGTAAAGAGATCTTATCTTACATTCCAGAGTTTCTCCGAAAAAGTAATAAAAGTAGAAAAGAATCTGGAGGCAGCAAAGGAAAGTTACAGAGTATACCAGATAAGCTACAGAGAAGGTATAAGTCCCTTTATAGATGTAAATCAGGCACAGTTAACACTTATAAATGCAGAGGTAAATAAAGTTAATGCCATTTATGAATATTATGTGGCAAGACTCGAACTTTTAAGGGCTATGGGGATCTTAGGGAAGTGGGGAGAAACACTGAATTGGAATACACAATAGAAACACATAATCTCACAAAGAAATTTAATGAAGTTACTGCCATTAGTTCCCTTACCATCAGTGTAAAAAAAGGTGAGATCTTCGCTCTTGTAGGCCCTGACGGAGCAGGCAAAACTACTACTATGAGGATTCTTACTGCCATCATGGACCCTACAGAAGGAAACGCTAAAGTGGCAGGCTTTGACATAAAAACAGAAGGAGAGAGATTAAGAGAACATATTGCCTATATGTCACAGCGGTTTGGACTCTATGAGGATCTTACCGTAGAGGAAAATATGCTCTTTTATGCAGACCTATATGATATATCGAAGAAAGAAAGAACTGCCCTTATGGAAAAACTTCTTTCCTTCAGCCAGATGACGACTTTTAAAAAACGCCTGGCAGGTAATCTCTCGGGAGGGATGAAACAGAAACTGGGACTCGCCTGTGCCCTCATACATAAGCCGGAGGTACTTTTTTTAGATGAACCCACTAACGGAGTTGATCCCATATCCAGAAGGGAATTCTGGGGAATACTTTATGAATTATTACGGGAAAGAGTTACTATATTTATCTCTACCGCCTATTTAGATGAAGCGGAAAGGGCCAGCCGTGTGGGACTTATTCATAAAGGTAAAATTCTTTTATGTGATACACCTGAAGGGATTCAGAAACAATTCCCCTATATCTTAATGGCTTTGAAATCTTCTGATAACAGAAAAACAAGGGATTTACTGAATAAAGAATCTCTTGTTATAAGTTGCAAGGTCTTCGGAGAATATCTCCATGTTCTTCTGGAGAAAGATTTCTCTCAGTGGGATATCCTGTTGAATATTATAAGACAGGGAGGCTTTGAGATTTATGAACATCGGATGATAAAACCATCTCTCGAGGATTGTTTTATAAATCTTATAGGAGAATAGTTATTAATAACTAACAAAATTTTGTAAAGCTATCAGCACAGTCAGCTATCAGCAATTAGTTTTAGGAAAAAAGCTGAAAGCTGATGGCTGAAAGCTGAAAGCTAAAAAAATGAATGAATTTGCAGTAAAAGTCGAAAATCTTACAAAGAAATTTGATAAATTCACTGCAGTGGATAATGTAAATTTTACTGTTAGAAGGGGAGAGATCTTCGGATTCCTCGGCCCCAATGGAGCAGGGAAATCCACCACTATCCGTATGCTCTGCGGACTTATTACACCTACAGAAGGAAAGGGATGGGTAGGTGGTTATGATATTTCCACAGAGAGTGAAAGTATAAAAAAAATAATAGGTTATATGTCTCAAAAATTCTCTCTCTATCAGGATCTTACCGTAGAAGAAAATATAAGGTTTTACAGTGGTGTTTATAATATAAAAAAATCAATAAAGAAAGAAAGAATGGAATGGATTCTTAAAATGGCAGGCCTTACAGAAAAAAGAAAAACTCTTACTTCTATTCTTTCGGGAGGGTGGAAACAGAGGCTTGCTCTTGGTTGTGCCATTATTCATGAACCACAGATACTTTTCCTTGATGAACCCACGTCAGGGGTTGATCCCATAGCAAGAAAAGATTTCTGGGAACTTATATACGATCTCTCAGGAAAAGGGGTAACAGTATTTGTTACAACCCATTATATGGATGAAGCAGAATACTGTGACAGAATGTCTTTAATGTACGGAGGAAAAATTATAGCCCTGGGTACTTCTATGGAACTTAAAGAAAAGTATTTTCCCTATGATATTTATACTCTGGATTGTATTAACCCTGCAGATATGTTGCCGGAATTAAGAAAAGTGCCATTTATTACTGATGCAGCTCTTTTTGGCCAGTTTATTCACATAGTGGTAAGGGAGAAAACTATGACTCTGGAAATATTGAAGGAAACCATAAAGGAAAAATGTGAGATAGAGAATCTTGAAAAGATTACTCCCAGTCTTGAAGATGTATTTGTATGGCTTATAGAGAAGGAGAAGAATGAGAAGTGAAAAGTGAAAAGAAGTGAAAGGTGAAAAGTAATGGGTAATGAGTTAAATATCCATCACGTCTCACGTCTCACGTTTCACGTCTCACGATTTTTATGAAACTGGTAAGACTAAAGGCAATTGCCAGAAAAGAAGTGATACAGATAATGAGAGACCCCGGGAGTCTTGCTATGGCCATACTCATGCCTGTGGTAATGATTGTTCTTTATAGCTACTGCCTTTCACTTAATGTAGAACATCTCTCTACTGTTATATGGGATCAGGACAGACAGGAACTTTCAAGAGAATATCTGGATTGTTTCAAACATACAAAATATTTCGATGTAAAATATTATGCCACAGACTATAAAGAAATAAGGTGTCTTATGGACAGTGCCACCTGTTCTGTTGCCATAGTTATACCTCCTGATTTTACAAGAAATCTTAAAAGTTCGGGAGAAGGGGAAATACAGGTTATTATAGATGGAAGTGATACAAATGTCGCAAATACCGCCAGGGGTTATGTAAGTGCCATTACACAGATTTATAATCTGCAACTTGCCGAAAGAGCGATGGCTTTAAAAGGGATTCGTGTAAATAATGTAATAGATAACAGGGTAAGAGTTCTCTACAATGAAGAACTGGAAAGCAGAAATTTTATTATCCCGGGACTCATAGCCGTTGTAATAATGGTAATTGCTGCTTTACTTACTGCTCTCACTATAGCGAAAGAATGGGATAGAGGAAATATGGAGCAGTTAATAGCAACCCCCGTAACAGCAAGAGAGATTATAACAGGGAAACTCGTTCCTTATATAGCTATAGGTTTTATAGATGTAATGCTCGCTGTTGCTACAGGAACAATCATATTTAAGGTTCCCCTGAGAGGAAGTTTTCTGGAAATTATATTATTTTCCTTTATTTTTATCATCGGTGTTATGTCCTGGGGTATTATGCTTTCCGTTATTGCAAAAAATCAACTCCTTGCTTTTCAGATGGCAATTTTAACAACCTTTCTTCCTTCTTTCTGGCTTTCAGGTTTCATGTTTCCCATATACTGTATGCCTTCTACCATACAGTATATAACATATATGGTGCCTGCCAGATATTTTATAACTATAATGAAAGGTATCTTCTTAAAAGGTGTTGGTATAGATATTTTATGGTTTCCCGGATTATTACTTTTACTTTATACAATTGCAGTTTATAACAATGCCTGTATCAGGTTTAAAAAAAAGTTGAGCTGAATATGTTTGAACGAATAAAGCAGATATTAATTAAAGAATTTATTCATACTTTCAGAGAACCGAAATTAAGAGTTATGATATTTTTGACTCCTTTTCTTCAGCTTTTTGTCTTCGGTTATGCTGCTACGACAGATATAAAACATATACCCCTTGCAGTCCTTGATAGTAGCAGAACCGTGGAAAGCAGAAGACTTATAGAACAATTTACTCAATCCGGTTACTTTAACCTGACTTATTATTGTACAGAGGAAGAAGAACTCATAAGATTACTGGAAAAAAGCGACGTAAAAGCAACTCTTAACATACCACCGGATTTCGCACCTGACCTTCAAAGAACGGGAGGGGCAGCAATACAGATACTTATAGATGGAACAGAATCAACAACTTCTTACACTATTCTTAATTATTCCTCACGTATTGTGAATAATTATGCCCTCCAGCTTAAACCTCTTCCCCGGGGGATTCCTACTATAAAACTGGAAGACAGATTCTGGTACAACCCTCAGCTTGAAAGCAGTAATTTTTTTATCCCCGGTGTTATAGCCATGCTTTTGACGATAACGGTTATGAATTTTACAGCTCTCGCTATAGTCAAGGAAAGGGAAATGGGAACTATAGAACAGCTTATGGTTACACCTATAAGACCATGGGAACTTATAATAGGTAAGACTGTTCCTTTCGGTATAATAGGATT
The DNA here is from genome assembly GCA_022704525.1 of Bacillota bacterium. GTDB lineage: Bacteria > Vulcanimicrobiota > SpSt-956 > SpSt-956 > JAKJGF01 > JAKJGF01. Next base: position 18,443 of record JAKJGF010000016.1, read on the forward strand.
AGGACAGGCGATATTTATAACCATAGCTGGTATACTCTGGTTTAAGGTTCCCCTGAAAGGCAGTATTCCCCTTCTATTCCTGGCTACTCTTATTTATATAATAAATGCTCTGGGTATAGGACTTTATATATCTACTGTATGTAAAACCCTCCAGCAGGCTGTAATGAGCGGTTTCTTTTATTTATTCCCCGCCATTTTGCTTTCAGGTTTTGTATTTCCTATAAAAAATATGCCTTATGTTTTTCAGTTACTTACATATGTTAATCCTATGAGATATTTTATATTTATAATAAGAGGGATTTTCTTAAGGGGAAATGATATTTCTATTCTATATCCTCAGCTAATCCCCATGGTATTTCTGGGAGTGTTTACTTTTATTATGAGTGTTATTAAGTTTAAGAAGAGAATGGATTGAGAAGATAATACGGGCCTGTTTTAAATAATGTAATAACCTGCAGGGGCAATCCTCCCGTGGTTGCCCCGCAAAGAGCAGGCAGAAGTGACCTGCCCTGTCTTAATTAGTGAAGTTCATTACTGTAGTCTTATCTCCATTTGCATAATCCATAAAAGCCACATATGATATTCCATTGTATACATAGAGATATATGTATAGCTTGAATATTTTGGCCCTTCTAGAATATATTTTTTCTTGAATTATGTCAAGAAGTTTATTATAATTTATCTATACCTGAGTAGTTACAAATTATAAAGTTGAACCATGCCAGGACAGGAGTATTTTTAGCGAACAAAGAAAATTGAGATAGAAAATTTTATTTCCAAAAGTTAACAAAATTTTAACTTTTTATTGTTCACTCTTTAAAATATTTTTGTTATTATAATAAGTAGGAATATACGTAATAGGCTTTTTTGTAACATAGGAAATTAATTCAAATAAATTGTAATAAAAATTTTATTCTGTGATATTCTAAAAAAAGGGAAAAGGGATTTTTCTTTAAACTTTTGAGATAGCAATAAGGAGCGAGAAATATTATGGATCCGCTTAAAAATATTAATTTAACAAGACAGAGTCAACCTGTTAAACCTGTAATTAAGCCTGAAACTTGCTCATACCTGGAGAGCACAGATGTAGTTGAAGTATCTACCGGAATAAGAAAAGAAGGTCTTGAAGATATAGAAAAAGGTCTTTCTATAGGGGAGGAGAGTAAAGAACAGATTGCCACTGGCAATCAATCTGTATCTGATGGTAAAGATCTTCAGGATCTCGGGAAAACCTATATGGCTCTTGGTGAGAAATATAGAGCAGAGTCGGGAAAAGCTAAAAGTGAAGGTATGGTAGACCTTCAGGCTGGATTATCTATGGATGAACTTGGAGAAAAAGTCGAACTTATCGGTATTTCAGGTATGGAAGAAGCTATCTCAAAAGAAGTAAAGGCCGAGAAGATTAAAGTCCGTGGAAAAGGAAAGCTTGAAAAAGGCATGTCCCAGGAACTGAAGGCAGAAAGTAAACAGGATAAATCACTTGGAATTATAACCCATGGGATTCAGAATGAGAATGTACAGGAAAAGAAAAAGATAGAAGGTATAGAAGAATTTAAAGCCGGTTTTGACCTTGAATTAGAGGCAGAAGCTCTGGAAGACAGTGGAGTTTTTTATCTGTCAGATGGTCTTGCCCTTCAGGGTAGAGGGGAGAAGATAAAATCAAAAGGACGTTCTCTCTTTGAAGCAGGGCAGAAGGTTTCTCTTGATGGAGAAAATTTATTAATAGAGGCTTCTGAAGAATTTAAAGAGGCCGAATTATTTAAAGCAGACTCTCTTGCTACTAAAAAAGAAGCTCTTAATCACAGAATTCGTGGAAAAGAAGAAATCAGGGAAGCCAGAAGAGATGAAAAAGAATCTGCTCAACTGAAAGGCAGACAGTTTAATTTAGTAAGTACTTTTAATGCTAAAATCCTGGATTCTATGAGAAAAGCTCAGGAAGCAGCCGAACTTTATGAACAGGCTATGAACTCGGGTATCTCTGGACAGATACCATATCAGAATGGACCATCTATGGATACTGCTAATAGTTTTATATCCAGCCTGACTCCTCCACAGATATATCTTCCTCCATCTCCTGGTTTCAGCTTCCCTGTAATGATGCCATATGCTGATACAAGACCTCTTCCTGTACCGACACCAATAGGGTGTCATATGAATAATATGGCTCAATCTATGTATTTAATGAAAATGGCAGAGTGTAAAAAACATCAGAGTATGTGTGCAGAATATCAGGCTATGGGCAGAATGGAAATTGCCCAGAAATCACGTCTTGAAGCCATACAACTTGCTCATGAAGCTTTAATTCATAAAGCTTCTGCAAGGAAAGAATTTTGTCTTTCCCACTGTCTTGATAAAAAAGCTGATAAACTTGGTAATCAGGCAGAGGGAAAAGAAGCCCATGCCAGAGAAACTGAAAAAGAAGGCACAGCTTTAAAGGAACATGGCATGCATCTTAAAGAAAAAGGACTTCATAAGATAAAAGTCGGAAGAGAACTGGAACAACAGGGCTTTGAACAGGAAAAAGATGGAATTTCTCTCTTTGATGGTGGTATGGAAGTAGAGAGTATAGCAAAAGAACTGGAAAAAGATGGACTTTCAACTGTAAAGAGTGCACGTAAAAAAGAGAAAAAGGAAAAGGTTCAGATTCAGCATGGTATGGAAGGTTTTGATAAAGGCCTGGCTATGGAGATAAAGGCCAGAGAAAAAGAAGAAGATGGAATTGCTTCAATAAAAACAGGTTTTGAAAAAGAAAATGCTATAAAAGAAGATGAACAGATAGCTCTGAAACGCATAGAATTTGGTTTAAAGCTGGAAGCCAGAGGAAAAGAACTGGAAGAACAGGGTCTTGAGATGTTGCAAAAAGCAAAGGAATTAAAAGTTAAAGGTAAAAGTGCTACTGCAATAGGAAAGGATAAATTAAGCAGTGGTGAAGAGCTTGAAGCAAAAGGACTGAAACTTATAAAAGAAGGTATAGAAAAACAGACTGTAGCAAGGTTAATCATTGAAAAAGGTCTGGATTATGTAGATCTGGCAGATGAGATTCTGGAGCTTAATTAATTTTTAAAATAATCTTTAAATTTCTTATACAGGGGTTTTAAAACCCCTTATTATTTTATAAGAGAATCATTATATATAATATTTAAGACTTTTTATATTTTATTCAGGGTAGATGGTTTATAAATTATGTGGCGAGATATAAATTATTTAATTAATCTCATATATTCTTATGGTAATTTTATTACTCGTAAAGAACTGGTGAAATCAAAACCAAATCTTTTCTGGATAGAACCTACCAATTATTGTAACCTTAAATGCCCCATGTGCCCGGGAACTTATGCCGATACAGGTATTAAGAAAGGGTTTATGTCTTTTGATCTTTTTAAAGATATTGTAGATGAAATATCTCTTTTTGTGCTGGAGAGTTATCTTATGCTTGGAGGAGAATCACTTCTTCATAAAGATATAGTAAGTATGGTACAATACATGAAAATGAAGAAATTGAATGTTTTGATGGATACCAATGCAGTACTACTTACAGAAGAAGTGGGGAGAGAACTTCTAAAAAGTGGTCTTGATTTTATTTCCATATCCTTTGATGGATATGAACCTTCTGTTTATGAAAAGATCAGAGTAAATGCAAAATATGATGTTACCCTGGACAATATACGTAATTTTTTAAATTTAAAGAAAATTCATAATTATAAGACCTTTGTCAGGATAAGAAGTATGGAAGATTCAGGAGAAAATCCCAATTTTAACAAACAGAAAAGAGATTCCTTTCGTTCACTTTTCCTTAATCTTCCTGTAGATGATTTTATTATACTTCCTTTCGGAAACTGGAATCAGAATTTGCCGGAGAATGAAACTTTTCATATACCCAATCTCTCTAAAATTGACACAAATCACCCTTCTTATCATCCCTGCTCATATTTATGGACTTCTCTCTGTATCAGATGGGATGGCACAGTAGTGGCTTGCTGTCTTGATTTATTAAATCAACTCGTCCTGGGTGACAGAAAAGAAAAAGATATTTTCAAAATCTGGAATGACAGTCCCATTCTCGATCTTCGGCATAAACATATTACAGGTGAGTTACCATTTCCCTGTGTCACCTGTGAACATGTAATTTCAAAGAAAATCTTTGGCTTACCTGCCGGTGGGTTCTGTGGCGTCACATCACTGGCCAGAAAATTTCTGGGTATAAAAATTTATAAAGACATGCTGGGACAGTCAGGTTATTTAAGAAAGTTATTTTTTAAGTAGAGGCGAGGTTATACCAATTATTAATCAATTGTACTAATAAAACAGCTTTGAGGCTACTCCAAAAAAATATGAATACTTATACTTCTTTACCTGATGCAATATCCTTCAAATTTCAACATGTAATTAACTTAAAACTTCCTTTAAATACACCATCTTTTTTTCCGTAGCCTCAAGACTGTTTACTACGTACCGCAACAGGCAAGTTAGTATCCATCTCACAATTCTGTCCCTGTCCGGGCTCTTACGCAAAATCTATGATCCTGTTACAATGAAATCTGTTATTACAGAATATACAGTTTTGTATTTATTCAAGTTATAACTTTCTCCTTTGACGGCATATCTTTTGCTCCAGAGCCCGGACAGGGACAGGTGTATATGTTTTTGGATACTTTTTTACCTGTTGCGGTACTACGTTTGATGGTAGATTGGTATTACCTCGCTACTGTCACGTTCACTCTCTACCGGTTAGAGTTTCTGTTATAATTCCATGGAGTATAATTTTTTTAAGTTTCTCATACAATAGCTACACACATATTATTTTATTTGCTCTTCCTATGGAATAATATTTAAAGCCCAGTTTTTCAAGACGATGAGAATTAAATATATTTCTTCCGTCAAATATGGTAGTACAATCTGTTTCGTTTTTTATTTTTAAAAAATCCAGTTCCTTAAATACCTTCCATTCTGTAACAAAAACAGCTGCTATTGAACCTGATATTGCATCATAGGCATCCTGTGCATAATAGAGATGAGGATAAATTTCTTTTACATTATCCATTGCAGCCGGGTCATAAACTCTTAAGTTTGCACCTTCTTTTTTTAAAATTTCTAAAATTCTCAGGCTCGGTGCCTGTCTTATATCATCAGTATCAGGTTTAAAAGAAAGTCCTAAAATAGCAATATCTTTATTTTTCACCCCATGGAGAGTATCTATGATTTTAGTAATAAAATATTCTCTCTGATATATATTTATATCTTCTACTGATTTCAGAATTGCGGGATTTACCCCTACTTTCTGTGCTATAGCCATAAAAGCGGAAACATCTTTTGGAAAACATGACCCACCGAAACCTATACCTGCATTTAAAAAATCCATACCAATCCTTTTATCCATGCCGATTCCTATTTTAACTTTACTTATATCAGCTCCTGTTTTTTCGCAGATACTGGCTACAAAATTGATAAAGGAAATCTTTGTAGCAAGAAAAGCATTTGATGCGTGTTTAATTAATTCGGCACTGTTTATATCTGTGATTAATATGGGGGCATTCAGAGGAGTATAAATCTGTATTAATAAATTTGCTGCCTTGTCGCTATTAACACCTATTACAATACGATCCGAATGAATAAAGTCATGAACTGCAGTTCCTTCCCTTAGAAATTCCGGATTAGAAGCAATATCGTAAGATATACTCTTATCTTCAAGATATTCATATATGAGTTTATCTAACCATTCTCCCGTCTGTACAGGAACAGTACTTTTTTCCACAACAAGTTTGTAGGAATCCATATGTTGTGCTATTTCTCTTACAACCTGTTTTACTGCTCCGAGGTTTGCACTGCCATCCGGTAAAGAAGGTGTTCCGACACATAAAAATATAACCTCGCTGTGTTTGACTCCATCTCCTATTTCACTGCTGAATTTGAGACGCCCTTCATTTACATTATATCTAATCAGTGGTTCCAGGGATGGTTCATAAAAAGGCACCTTACCTTCATTAAGTTTTTTGATTTTATTAATATTATTATCAACACATATAACATTATGACCTATTTCTGCGAGACATGTCCCTGTTACAAGTCCTACATAGCCGGAACCTATTATAGAAATGTTCATACTTATTCTCCCTTCATTAGTGTAAATAGTTTTTTTATATTACAATAAATATTGTTTTTTTTCAATCTTTTTGATAAGATTTAATAAAATCTACAGGGGAAAGTGTAGAATATGAGTAAAGTTTATGGGCTTATACTGGCTTCAGGAACTGGTGAGAGGGCAGGTTTCCCTGTTCCAAAACAGTTTATAAAAGTTGCAGGTAAGACAATCCTTGAATACAGTCTGGATGCTTTTGAGAGAAGTGATAAAGTAGATGAAATAATTACAATAATTCATCCTGAATTTAAAGATTTAACAGAAAAAATTATAAAAAATAAATATAAAAAGGTTACAAAAGTCTTAAAGGGAGGCAGAATAAGACAGGAAAGTTCTTATAGAGGAATATACGCCATAGATGATGAACATTCTTTTGTTCTTATCCATGATGGTGTAAGGCCTTTTATCTCTCAGAAAATTATAGATAATTGTATAGATGCCTTGAAATACTATGATGCAGTGGCAGTCGCCATACCGAGTGTAGATACCCTGATAGAAATTAATGATTCAAAGTTTATCTGTCATATACCTGACAGAAGGTCTATTATGAGAGTTCAGACTCCCCAGGCATTTAAATTAGGGATAATTAAAAAAGCTCATAATCTGGCTTTAATTGATAAAGAAGTTGAATTTACAGATGATTGCAGTCTTGTTTTAAAATATAAATGTGCTGAAGTTTATGTTGTTAATGGTGAAGAAAGAAATATAAAAATCACCTATCCTGAGGATCTATTGATGTTTGAAAAGTTTTTAGAAGAGAAAGGGATGGGGAGTAAGGAATGAAGGAGGCCAGAAATGCTAAACAATAAAACCTTTTATAATTTACTTATAGAGAATGGTATAACTTTCTTTACAGGCGTTCCCGATTCACTTCTGAAGGATTTTCTTGCTTATGTGACTGAACAGACAGATAAAGATAATCATATAATCACTGCCAATGAGGGTAATGCCATAGCTCTTGCGGCAGGTTATCATCTGGCTACGGGGAAAATTGGTCTTGTTTATATGCAGAATTCGGGCATGGGTAATGCTTTTAATCCTCTGACTTCTCTCGTGGATAAAGAAGTATACAGTATTCCTGTCCTTCTTTTAATAGGATGGCGGGGAGAACCGGGGAAAAAAGATGAACCACAGCATATAAAACAGGGAAGAATTACAGAAGACCTGCTGAAAGTTCTTGAAATTCCTTTCACTATTTTACCGGATGATCCAGATAGGGCCAGAGAGGTAATAGAAAGAGCAATGGTTTTTATGAGGAAAGAAAGTGTACCTTTTGCTATTCTAGTTCGTAAAGGTACTTTCCATACACATAAATTTAAAGATGAAGGAGAAGAAATTTATCCTCTTAACCGTGAAGAAGCAATAAAAATTATTATAAATAACCTGTCTTTACAGGATATTGTCATATCCACAACAGGTATGGCTTCAAGAGAACTCTTTGAATACAGAGAAGAAAGGAAAGAAGATCATAAAAGGGATTTTTTAACTGTTGGTTCTATGGGACATGCTTCTCAAATTGCTCTTGGTATTTCCCTATGGAGAGACAGTAATGTTTACTGTCTGGATGGCGACGGGGCTTTTATTATGCATATGGGAGGATTAAGTGTTATAGGAAGTAGAGGTCTCAGAAATTTTAAACACATAGTAATTAATAATGGTTCTCATGATAGTGTGGGAGGACAACCTACAGAAGGATTTAATATTAATATAACCTCTGTGGCAGGTGCCTGTGGGTACAGAAGTGTTTTTATGGCATATACAGAAGAAGATATTATAGAAAAATTTAATTTACTAAAAAAGGCAGAAGGCCCCTCTCTTCTGGAAATTAGAGTAAAAAAAGGAGCAAGAAAAAATCTTGGTAGACCTACAATAAGCCCTGTGGAAAATAAAAGGTCTTTTATGAATTTTCTTATGCAAGAATAGTGCAGACTATCTATTCAGGATATGGTACCTGTAAAGAACTTCATAATATACTTAAGAAATGCTTCCCTGAAAAGATATTTTTTGTTACAGGAAAAGATTCCTATTCTTCATCAGGTGCTAAAGACTTACTTGAACCTGTAATGAAGGAGTTTAAATACATCAGGTTTTTTGATTTCAGGCTAAACCCCCGGGTGGAAGATATAAAAAAGGGAATGGAGATGTTTAAGAAAGAGAAATGTGATTTTGTCCTGGCTGTGGGCGGTGGAAGTGTTATGGATATGGGAAAGGCTGTCTCTTTACTCGTAACCCGGAAGGGTAAAACGGAAGATTATATAAGGGGTGAACTTTTCGGAGAGGAGAGGAAGATACCTTCTCTTATGATACCTTCTACTGCCGGCACAGGGAGTGAATCTACCCATTTTTCCGTTGTATATATAGGAAAAGAAAAATATTCTTTAAGTCATCCTTCTCTGTTACCTGATTACGCTATTCTGGATCCTTCCTTTACGGAAAATCTCTCTCCCTATATAACAGCATGTTCCGGTATGGATGCTTTATGTCAGGCTATCGAATCCTTCTGGTCTGTAAATTCCACAGAAGAATCCAGAAGGTACAGTAAAAAAGCAATAAGTCTGGTTTTTGAGAACATTGGTACCTGTGTAAATAAACCGGATAAAAAATCCAGAGAGAATATGCTTATAGCAGCTAATCTGGCCGGGAAAGCCATAAATATCGCTCAGACTACAGCAGCTCATGCCGTGTCATATCCTATTACATCTTATTTTAATGTACCTCACGGCCATGCTGTCGCTTTAACTCTGCCTTATTTTATTGAATTCAATTATAATATTTCTGAAAAGAGTCTTCAGGATAGACGTGGTGTTGAGTTTTTAAACAATATTATGAAGGAATTGCTTCAAACCCTGGAGGCAAGTAGTCCAGAGGAAGGTAAGGAAAAAGTATTAAATATTATGAGAGAAATTAACCTGGAAACAGATTTAATAAAACTTGGTATTAATAGAGATAATATAGATATAATCATAAAAAACGGTTTTAACCCGCAGAGAGTTAAGAATAATCCAATAATTCTTACAGAGGAGGCTTTGCGTTTTTTACTGGAGAGTATTCTTTAGAAAATGGAAAAATTCAAAAAGTCTTTTTTTACTTATATAAAATATGGTCTTTATTTTATTATAGGGTGGCTTTTTATTGTCCCTCTTTCTTATCTTATACCGAAGAAAAAGAATTTATTTCTTTTTACAGGCACAAATGATGGTATATTTATAGATAATATTAAATATCTCTTTATTCATATATGCAGTTTAAAAGAGAAGGAAAGAGAATTTTATTTTTTTACTGAAAACAAAAGAACTTTTCAGGAATTAAAAGAGAAAAAGCTTCCTGTTATTTTTTATCCTTCCCTGACTGCTATTTTGATTCTTTTAAGAGCTTCTACCCTTATAGTGGATAATTACTGGTGGTACAGAAATATGAAATATTATCTCTTATACAGAAGTTATAAGGTTCAAATGTGGCATGCCCTGGGTATTAAAGCAATAGGAACCGATATGCTAAAGGTTTTGAGTTGGCCGAAAAGATTATTTAAAAAGTGTATTTACATCCTGGGAGGTCTCTATGTGAATTATGATTTATTACTTCACACATCGGAGTTTTATATAAAAAATTATTTTGAAGGAGCTATTGAATTTAAAAAAGCTCTTGTCTGCGGTTATCCCAGAAATGATTGTTTTTTTCAGGAAATAAATGATCTTATCTTACTGGAAACAGACATAAGAGCAATAGAAAAAACAAAGGAAGCTAAAAAGAATGGATATAAAGTAATTTTATATGGCCCCACCTTCAGTGGAAGCGGAAGAGATCCCATAATGGACAGGGCTTTAAATATAGAAAGACTCCAGGAATTTGTAAAGAAATATAAAATTCTTTTTGTTTTCAAATTCCATCACAATCCCAGACATAAATATGAAATAAAAGAAAGTGAAAATATTATAGTATATAACAATTTCAAAGATATGTACCCCCTGTTGCCTCTGGTGGATCTTTTAATTTCAGATTATTCTTCCATACATATGGACTGTCTTTTAATAGATAAACCCTGTATATTTTTTCCCTATGATTATGAAGATTATATCAGGAGAAATGGTGAACTAAAGTTTTCTTATGACTGGATAGCTCCGGGGCCTAAATGCAATACCCAGGAAGAACTTGAAGAGGAAATAATAAAATATCTCATAGAAAAAAAAGATGATTATAAAGAGAAAAGAAAAGATTTATTAGAGGTAGTATTTAAATATAAAGATGGGAAATCCTCGGAGAGGATGTGGAATATAATAAAAGAAGAAAGAATGACACCATAAAAATCCCTGAATATCATTGATCTATTTTATTAATATCCTGATTTTCTTTAAAGCCTGTATAAAGAGGAAAGCGCGGATAAAGTGCCGATTTTCTTGAAGCAATATATAATTTTACTCCATAAGGTCTTAAAATAAATCTCTCCAACATATCCATAAATACATCTACCGGCAAACAGAAGTGGAATTTTTTTGATATCTTAACATCATAAGTGGAATGATGTTTTTCCGGTTCACCCTTGTTCGGCAGAGGGCAGGAATTATAACTTTCCGGATTAACCTCCCAGAAATAATCCTTACTTTTAAGGTCAGCCCCTATAATAATTATTTCTTTATATCCGGCTAACATAGCAAAAGTGATTAAACCATTTATAGTTGCACGATGTTTTATAATCCAGTTATAGTTAAATAATTTAAAATAGTCCATATAAAGGCAAAAAAGCAGGACTAATTTTATGAAAGAAACTGACGTTGCTCTGAAACCATGAGCTGCATAAAGGTATAGATTATCCCTGAATTTTTCAGGCAAATCCTTAAAATCTACCGTGTAATCATACCAGACCTTATAGTCACATATAAATGGTACTTTTGCATAAGCCTCTTCCCTGTACTTAAGCCATGTTAACCATATGTTAAAGGAAGAGCTTCTTTCCTGTTCATTATGCCGATCCAGATAAGTCCCTCCAATAGCCTCGAAAAAATAATATGTTGGTATAAAATCGTGAATCAACCAGTGGTTAAAACCTATGCTATCGTATTTTCCTATATGTTCCCAATCCTGTGGTGTTAAATCATTCACAGTAGAGCCGCTTGCTAAAAGAAATATTCTGTCACTCTTTTTAATTTTCGTTATATCGAGATCTTTGAGATCACGTGCTTCTCCTTTATTCTTCATCAGTTTAATAATTTTTCTTATATCTTCAGTTCTATACAGATCTTTTGTAAAAGAAATTAAATCAAAGAAACGATCTTTGGAATTACTGGAAAATATTGATAATATAAGGAAAAGAGGGCTCCACATCCATACACGAATATGTCTGAAGGCATAAAACCAGATACCTTTTAGCCCCTTTTTCTTATATATACGCTCTGCTATTTTTAGCTTATCTGCAAAGAAACTATATGTCATGATTTTTACTCCCACAGGAATTTTTTATCTCCCATTCCGCACCCCTAAAGTTAGAAAAAACGGAATTAATTGTAGGATATAAAAAATAATTCTATGGAGTAGGATAAAACTCCTTTTTAGTTGATGAATAGAAAAGGAAAATATATTAAGAGAAGTAACAAAGGAGGAATAATAATACGATATGGATATCCTGGATAACATAGAGAGTTATGAAGTATATCAATTACCGATTTTCAAATCTTATGCAGACAAAATCGGTTTATTGGACATATAAATTCCTATGTAAAAAGCGAAATGGATGTATCCGCTGGACTTATCGTATTGGGTATGATACTGGATATTTTGTCAGGTAGAAGTCCTTTTTATAAATTAGAATATTTTTTTCAGGACAAGGATACAGAATTGTTGTCAGGTGAAAAAGTGGAGCTAAAAGTATTTAATGATGATAATGTAGGCCCTGTAATGGATCGTATATATGAATCTGGTACGATAAAAATATTCAGCGAAATAGCGCTAAAAGCGATGAAAACATTTTCAATAGATAGTCGCTATGTGCATTTTGATACAACCAGTATAACAGTATATGGAGATTATGAGTTATGCGCCAATGAAGAAGATTTAGATATTTAATATCAAGAAAGAGACTATTGGTAAATTTTATCAAAGGAGGTTGGATTTTTTATAAATTAAATAGGAATATCAAAGTTTTTAAGATATTTTTGAATTAAACTTACTGATAAATTCGATTTTTAACTTTACTTTTCATCGAAAATAATAATATATTTTACTTATATTACTAATTAAACAATAAGATTATCCGCTTGAATGAAAATAGGGTGCGGAATGGGAGTTATAATTATACTGCTATCAAACATAAAAAAAGTATCGGCAGTCTATCAATGCTGAAGAGCATAGTCATAAAACTTATAAAGTCCACCCATCATCAACAACAATATTTTGTCCATTTACATATTCAGACATATCCGATAATAAGAATAATAAAGTACCTTTTAAGTCTTCTGTATTAAGCATACCTTTTGAAAGACAATATTTTTGATAATTTTTTAAGAAAATTTCCGGTTGTCCGGAATAAATACCTCCAGGGCTGATACAGTTACATCGTATATTATACCCTTTAAAGTACTTTGCAATATATCTGGTAAGATGAATTATTCCGGCTTTAATAATTGCATATTCGGCAGAGCTGGTCATTTGTTTACCATTAAATACAGCTCCTTCGTAAGTATCAAATTTCGGTGCCATAATACCTTGAATTGATGAAATATTTATAATATTGCCGTACCCCTGCTTTTTATAAAATAAACAGAGTTCTCTTGTCCCCAGAAAACTTCCTCCTAACTGCATATTTACATTGGCGCAGAAATCTTCGAATTCAACTTCTTCAAAGGGTCTGCCCCAGTTTTCATTTCTGGGATAGGTACTATTAATAAAGGCATCAATTTTATTATATTTTTTCACCAGTATATTAATCATATTTATTATTGAACTTTTTGAAGTAATATCCAGAGTAATAGCAGATAAACTATCTTTACCATACTTACTTTTACAATCATAGAGAAATTTATTACTTTGCTCTTCATTAATATCTGCGATTATTGCAATACCGGCATTTTCAATAACCATTTCTACAAAACTTCTGCCTATAAGGCCTGCTCCTCCTGCAATAACTATTACCTTATCCTTTAATAATTCAGATTTTATATGTTTATCTCCCATTATTCTGTTCTCCCATAAGCTTTTTTAAAAAGAATTCTGCCATATAAAAATCAGTTTCTTCATCAATATCAATACTTCTTTCTCTTGGCATTATATAAATTTTAGTATCTTTATGAAATTGGGGATTATCTGAAAATAAACTGTCTTTAAACCATACATTAAATCCATCATTCATGTCATAAACCTCCGGTGCATCCCTGCGATCGGTCAATTTTTCCATATCTTTAACCAATCTTATCTTTCCTTCCTTTTCTTCTACCATATTATAATAGGGATTTCTATAGGAAGGGCTAACACTGAACACATTTGAGGAACCTTTATCTATCAGTAATTTTATACAATTATCCATATCTTTTTCATTCTTCAAGGGGGTGGATACTCCCAGATCGACTATTACATCGAATTTTCCCAGATGCTCTGTAGCCCACATATAAGCGTGTTTTGTAGCATCTATTCTCGAAACTTTATCTTCTGCCAGTTCCGGAGGACGTTTGAAATGGATTTTGAAACCGTAATTATTTACTACATTTATTATATCATCACTATCTGTAGAAATTATATAACTATCAATATAAGTTGATTTCTTAATAAGATCCAGTGAATAGCAGATTAATGGTTTACCTGATAGTTCCCTTATATTTTTATTCTTTACACCTCTAGAGCCGCCACGGGCGCAGATTGTTGCCAGTATATTATATCCTTTATACATTCTACTCCTCCATATTTAATAATTCCAGAGCTTTAATTCCATCATCCAGGGTTGCAATTTTATCCCTTTTCTCTAAATTCAAAAATTCTTTCATTTCATCTATATAACATTTCTCAAAATCAAATAGATTCGTATCATCTATTACATTATCATTTATAATTAATTTCCTGTTTATAAAATCAGCATAAAGAATATTAACATTCTCTCCTATTATTTTAATGCTTCTCTCTTTTTTTCTGATATAATCTAATTCCAGATCTACCAGAAAGGTTTTATATCTGTATATACCTTTAAAATAATCCGGTGAGTTAATTTCTAAACTACTAAGATTAGCTCTGTATGTGTAATCAATATTGACCGGTAATCCGTATAACCAGTTCATATAGTCAGTTTCATGGGACAGATCCAGGTCAACGCCTCCTCCCTGTTCCCTGATAGCGCTATAAGACTTTCTATAATCTTTATAAGGCCTCCATTCAGGTAGATATTGGCCGGCAGTAATTTTTACTATCCTTATTTTATCAAAATATTTATCAATAGTATCTTTAATTGCTTCAAAAACTCTTAAAAACCTCATGTTATAACCAACATATACATTAATTCTGGATATCTCAGCTATCTTTTTTATTTCCAGAGCTTTACCCAGTTTATTTTCAACCGGTTTTTCAATTAACACATTTTTACAGCCTCTTTCTTTAAGTTTTACAAAATCTGACATATGGAAAGCTGTTGGTGTCGCAATTATACCATAATCAATATCACTGCATTCCTCGATTCTTTTTATAAATTTTATATTTTTATTATCATCGGAATAATTAGTTAATACATAAGGGAAAAATCCTATAGCGAGTAAATTCTTTGCATGTCTTTTTCCTATTGAACCGTAACCTGATAGTAAAATTTCTTTCATAAGTCACCTTTTATATTAAATTCTTTTCAAAATAGATAATTGTTCTATAGATTTTTTATATGCTTCCCATTCTCCAATATCGATATAGTCTTTCTGGTTAACCGGATAGATTAAAATTTTTTTGTTATTTTTTATCAGTAATTTTATTAAATCTGGCATATCAAAATAACTGTTTTCTGGTATAAATTTTATGCAGCCTTTGTTAAATACATATATACCTGTATTAATATTAAAGGTATATTCAGGTTTTTCTATAATTTCTGTAACCTCCCCGCCGTTTTTATGCATAATAACTCCATAGGGTATTTTATGATATTGAATCGAAGAGAGTATGGTTAAATAAGATTTATTCTCTTTGTGAAAATCCACTACCTTCTGATAATTTACTTTTACTATGATATCACAGTTAGTCATAATAAATGTTTCAGAAATATCATTATCAATAAGTTTCAAACTGCCTGCAGTACCAAGAAATTTTTTTTCCCAGATATATTTTATTATATAATCTTTTTCGATATCATTGAAATAGGCTTCTATCATTTTTCCTTTATAATTAAGGGATAAATAATAGTTTAAAACACCATATTTCTTGAATTCGTCAATAATAATTTCAATTATAGTCTTATCACCTATGGGAATAAGAGGTTTGGGGAGTACACTGGTAAATGGTTCAAGTCTTGTGCCTTTCCCACCGGCCATTATGACAACAGGTATATTAATTGGTTTAATGTTGAAGCTTTCATAAGCATTTTCAGCAAATAAATCATTCCATACTATAAAATCTATTATCTCTTTATTATGATTTACTATTGGTAAAATTTGTAATTTTTTCTGAATAAATATTTTCTTTGCAAATTCGACAGAAAAATTTGATTCTTCAATAAAAATCGGATTTTTATTATAAATCTTTTTAATGTCATTTTCCAGATTTCCGGCTTTCAGTATATATCTCCTTATATCCCCATCAGAGAGAGCACCTATGAGATGATTTTCTTTATCTACTATTAAAAGGACTTTTTCTGCCGTCTTATCCAATTTTTTTAAAGATTCTTTTATAGTAATATCTTCCTTAACCAGTATATCTTTTTTTAGCATAAGAAATAACCTTTCATTAAAATGTTATATCATAAAAGATTTTTTTTAAATCAGTTATAGTAAAGGTTTTTATGATTTTTAAAATCTTCTTTGCTGCTGTACCATTACCATGAGGATTTACTATTTTTTTTAATTTTTCTTTAAAATCCTCTGAATAAAGTTTGTTTAAGGCATTTTTTATTGATTCTTTTGTGGCATCACAGTCAATTACGCTCCTGGCTTTTATTCTTCCTTTCTGTCTGTCTCCTATATTTATAGTACCAATGTTAAAACTCGGCGCTTCAATAAGGCCGCTTGAGGAGTTTCCAATTACTGCATCTACATATTTCATAGTGGATAGATAGTGCATCTGTCCCATAGAAGTAAAGCATGTAGATTTATCCGCATTCTTAGATATATATTCGTCGATCATTTTATTAATTATTCTTCCATCTGGATCAGCGTTTGCTTTTGTGAAGACTATATTTGTCTCCTTTAATTCATCTATTATATCCAATAAGTTCTGAAACTGGTTTCCTGATGTATTCTGTTCAAGTGTAACAGGGTGGAAGGTAACAAGTAGATTATATTTATTAAAAGAAAAGTTTAATTCTTTTTCTAAAAATTTTTTTGATAGTAATTTTAAATTTTTTATATTATCTATCCCCAGAGCCCCTACAGTAAAGACTCTATCAGGTGATTCTCCCAGTTGAATAATTCTCTTCCTGTATTCTTCTGCAGAAGTAAAATGTAAATATGACATTTTTGTAATACTGTGTCTTAATGCATCATCAATAGCCCCTTCTGTAAGTTCTCCCCCATACAGGTGAGCAATCGGTATCCTGGCAATAAAAGTAGCTATAGAGGCAGCAAAAGTTTCAACCCTATCCCCTAAAAGTATAACTAAATCTGGGCTCAATCTCTGTAATGCATCTGTAAAACCTATTATGCCGAGTCCTATTGATTTTGAAATACCGACTTCCGTATCACTTGATAATAACATTTCTACTTTTTCATTTATTATAAATCCGTCTTTTTCTATTTCTTTATAAGTTAGTCCGAATTCCGGCGACAGATGCATACCTGTAACAATTAACTGTAATTCCACAAAAGTGTCTTTTTTAAGTTCGGACAATAGAGGAAAAAATAAACCGTATTCAGCTCTTGTTCCCGTAATTATGCATATCTTCTTTTTCATATTTTTTAGTTTTAAAGTTGTCGAAAACCACGAAAACTTGTATCTTTTTCCAGATAAAGTTTTTCAGCCTGTTTAAGTGTTATAGATAACTTTTTCTGGAAATAATTTGTAATCAATCTATTATTTGCTTCTAACAGACAGGAATGAAATTGTTCTTCTGACATTTCTGTAAAGTTAACAGACAGTAAATCAGAATTTGTGTGTTTATTTTCATAAAAATCCTCGCAATCTTTAAGAAGTCCTTTTTTAATACCATAATAGTAAAGCTCTGAACCTGGATAAGGTGTTACAGGTCGAATAGTTCGCATCTGGGCACCATCATCATATTTCAGTAGAAACTCTACTCCCTTATTTAATGTATCTTTATTATCACCAATATTTCCGAATATAATATTAAATCCCGGGCTTATACCTGCATTTAATGTAGCTTCAATTCCTCTGATAATTTGTTTCGTAGTTAACCCTTTTTTCATATTTTTTAGTACCCTGTCATCCAGAGATTCAATACCGTAATTAATAAATACACATCCTGCCTGTTTCATTAAATTTAAGACATCTCTTCTTGCGTAATTTAATCTTCCGTTACAATCCCATTTGATATTTAATTTATTTTTAATAAAGTCATTACAGATACTTACTATTCTTTCTTCTGAGGACATTAAAAGTTCATCTCCGAAAGCAATATAGGTAATTCCGTATGTTGCTTTTAAAAGCTTGATTTCTTCAATTACATTTTCATTACTTCTCGTTCTTAAACCTTCATCAATGCGATAACAGAAAGTACATTTGAAAGGACAACCTCTGCCTGATAAGATAGGCAATACAAAATCGTTATTACTGACATGGGGCATTCTTAAAAGTCTGTAATAATCTATAGGGAATAGCTCGTAAGCCGGAAAGGGGATAGCATCAATGTCTTTTATTAAAGGGCGTTTTTCATTAATAAATACTTTATCACCTTCGCGGAATGCTATTCCTTTTATGGTAGATAGTGAGCTTTTATTTTCTATAGATTTCAGTAATTCTATGACTGTTATTTCTCCTTCCCCTATAACAATTACATCGGCCAGTGTTTTTTTTAGGAAAAATTCTGGCTCAGGAGCAGGTCCATGTCCTCCGATTATATAAAATGGCCTGTCTTTAGATCTATTTATTGCATCAGAAATTTTAAGTAATTTTCTATATTGATAATATCCTGCTATTATACTTACACCGATAACATCAAATTTATTTTTATTTAGATATTCTGTCAGATCTTCATCGGGATAATGAAATTTATCCTGATTATATATTACCACTTCATATCCTTCTTTTAAAAGTACAGCAGCAATATATGCCAGTCCCTGAGGAAACCAGTGTATATAAGAATCATTATCATATACAATCAGTAAAATACGCAATTTTTATCCTCCTTAAATTATACTTCTATCAATTCATCTATGGTAAAATGCTTTCCAGCAATCTTTCCTATTATTTCATCCCATCTCATAGGACTTATACCATACCCGGGTCTTTTTACAGTTATGTTTTCTTCTGTAAAGATTTCTCCTTTTTTTATATCTCTTGCTGCTATAATACTTTTTCTTGCTATATTCATATTTTTTATTTCAGATTTTGAAGGTTTCTTTATACCATCACCCATGGCAATTTCTATATTTCTTATGGCTCGTACCATTTCCTTTAATTCAGATGGTTCCATACT
>JAKJGF010000396.1 GCA_022704525.1 Bacillota bacterium
GGATTTGTAATACCTTTTGTTTCTATCCCTGTGGATAAAATGTCAGATTACCAATAATCGAAGTAGGAATTTTAGTGATATTATTTATTATCAGTATTACTGTGGCAAAAATGTCTTTATCCAGTTTATTTTATTCAGGTTATTACAGTCATAAACAACTGGCCTTAATTCTTGCAGAAAATGGTGTAAAAGAAGTTATAGGAAGGCTTATTGCAAATAATGAATATGGAAAAAATTGCGAAGATATACGTAACACCTCGAACCCTGATGATTTCAGGTAGTCATCTTTTATTTCATCATAATCTTTTCTATCTTCGTGAACAGGGCCGAAAATTCCTATGCATATGAATTATAATAACTATAAAAGAGAAGCCAATACTTTAACCATAGATACAGGATGGCAGAGGATATTCGTATAGGCTGCATTTGCCAGGGGGCAGTAACATTCTCCCCTTTTTATACTTTTACGGATATCTCCGGCTTTCCGGCCTTTCCAGATTTTACGAAAATCATAATTTTCTTCTCTTATGTTTCCAATGGAGTCTCCTCTTACACAGCATGGCCATACATCTCCATCGGGAGAGATCTGACCGGATATAAGCCCTGCATAGCATGGAATCACCTGGCGTTTTTTTATGAGTATTTCTTTTGAAAGTTCATAATATACTCTTCTAAAGGATCTGGTAAGCTTTGAAACCCCGGAAAATCTTTTCTTTTTTATCTCTTTTAGTAAGAAATTTATGGCTTTTTTGTAATCCTCGATCTCTGGTGTTATATCACTTCTCTTTGTATCAAGTTCTTCTCTTTCTTCAGCCATTTCTACTATATATGAATCCGGTTCCAGGGAAATGAGATTATTATAGATAGACTCAAAATCCCGGACATTATATTTTGATATAACCGTATGAATACCCACTGTCAGATTGGAAAGTGTAAGTTCTTTAAGGGCTTTATAAGTCTTTAAGGTTTTTTCAAAATTACCGGTTACCTGTCTTATTTTATCATGTTCTTCACCACAGTGGTCGAGAGAGATATTTATTATTAGTTCAGAAGAGGAACATCTTCTCCCTATCTCTTCTACCATGGGAGGTATTCTTTCATAGAGAAGTCCGTTTGTAGGTATATTAATATAAGAAGGGCCGCAGAGGTCATAGAAATTCGAAGAGATTTCCGCCAGATCTTCTCTTAAAAAAGGTTCTCCTCCGCTGAAGGTTACCCACATAATTCCCCTGCCGATGTTTTTAAAAATCTTTGTATATTCCTCACTGGAAAGTGGGGTGCCTTTTTTCTTCCATATATTGCAGGTAAGACATCGTGAATTACATGTGTAAAGGAGGCTTACAGTCAGATTTACCGGCAGGGGTGAAGGAAGAGAGAAAAAACGGGCAAGTTTATACATAAGTATTCTGTATAAAAGTCCTGTTTTATCACTTAAGGCTGGCTTTCTCATTATTTATTACTCCTTACTAAAAGATTTTTCCAGTAGATACTCTCAAGTTCTATTCCGGAACCTTTTAAAACCGGGTGGCTCTCATGGAGGTGTTATTCAGGGTTTTTAAGCTTCAAGCACTGTCCGCCGGGTAAGAGCGAATTATTACTAATTCACCCTCCCCTAAGAACCGAACTTGAAAGTTTCCCTTCATTCGGCTCAAGCCTTTCTAAACCCTCTAAAGAGAGCCAGCGGCATTACACCCATAATGCAATTGCCTGTGGCAATCAGGATGTAGTAATTGTAGGTTAGATAACACTTCTGTTCCTCCATCTACTCGTCTTACAATATGATGTAAATTCCATCCAGTTTCTTCAGTTATTCTCTCTTCACAACGAGGACATTTACCATTTTGAGCTTT
>JAKJGF010000199.1 GCA_022704525.1 Bacillota bacterium
GAACTTGCACAGGCTCAGAAGAAAACGGAGATAATTCTTCAGGAAGTAGTAAAACGACAGGAAAAAACTGAAATCATTCTTAAGGAAGTAGTAAAACAACAGGATTTTACTAATAAACATTTAAGTTGATGAATTTATAAGAAAAAAATTAAAGAGATTTGAAGGAGTCTTTAAAGAAAAAATAGTCCCTCTTATTGTTACTCATATGACATCATCCCCGGATGTTAAAGAATATGCACTGAACAAAGGTATTAAAGTTTATTATTCTTATGAATTTAATAAACAAAAATATCAACAGTTGCAGCATAACTGAATATAGAAAAGACTCACGTAGACCTATATATCTAATAAGGCAGAGAATCATTCCATATCACTAATACCAAAGGGCTATCAAGTTTATTAATAAACAGACTTGAGGCTACTCCAAAAAACATGAATGATTATAAGTAGTTACCTGTCAAATCTTCCTTTAACTACGACATCTTTTTGTTCTGCGGAGAATTTCATTTTTTCATAATCTCAGGGCTGGATTATAGGTTATGTGGGTAATACCAATTATTCATCAATTGTAATTAGTACCGCAACAGGTAAAAAAGTATCCAAAAAACATATACACCTGTCCCTGTCCGAGCTCTGGAGCAAAAGATATGCCCACAAAGGAGAAAGTTATAACTTAAATAAATACAAAACTATATATTCTGTAATAACAGATTTCATTGTAACAGAATCATAGATTTTGCGTAAGAGTCCGGACAGGGACAGACTTGTGAGATGGATACTAACTTGCCTGTTGCGGTACTTAGAGAATTGCTCCGTAATATTTAAGTAATTCTACTTCTTCTTCAATTAATTCCGAATCAGGATGTACTTCTGACATATCTACTCCCTGAAGGAGGAGACCGGGAATATTCAGAATTGATCTAATACACTCACCTGTGAAAACATTCCATTCTTTGATTGTTTTATCTTCACCACCTGAAACAACCCTGCTGCCATCAGGACTGTAATGAACACTATTAACCCATGAGCTATGTCCTTCATAAGTTCTCAGACATTCTCCTGTAGTAGTATTCCATTCCCTGATTGTTCCATCCTGGCTGGCTGAAAGAATTTTTGCCCCATCATGACTGTAGCTTACAGAGCTGATCCTCCCGAAATGTCCTTCATAAATTCTCAGACATTCACCAGTATCTCCATGCCATTCTTTTATTCTTCCACTGCTATTACCAGAAATAATTTTCTTGCCGTCTGAACTGTAGTTTACTGATGTAATTTTATGGGAATCAACATATGTCCTTATACATTCCCCTGTAAGTATATTCCATTCTCTCACTGTTTCATCACTGCTTCCTGATATAATCTTTTTCCCACCAGGGCTGTAATGTACTGAATTGACCCAGTGGTTATGGCCTCTATAGGTCTTTATACACTCTCCTGTAAGTATATTCCATTCTCTGATTGTTTTATCACTGCTTCCTGAGACAAGCTTTTTACCGTCAGGACTGTAATGAACTGAGGTAATCCAGTGGGTATGACCACGGTAAAGCCCTATACATTCACCTGTAAAAACATCCCATTCCCTGATTGTTTTGTCATCACTTCCCGAAATAAGTCTCCTGCCATCAGGACTATAATCTACAGAAGTGATCCAACCTTTATGTCCTTCATAAATTCTCAAACATTTACCTTTAGAGACATCCCATTCCTTTATGGTTTTATCCATACCTCCTGAGAGAAGTCTCTTACCATCAGGACTGTACGTTACATTTCTAACCTCCATTGTTTTATTCTTTTCCGGAGGGAAAAAAGTAGAAGACTTAACTTTGCTTCCTTTCAGAACAGATCCTCTATATTTTCCATCTATCTCACCATGGCCGAGTTTTACATTATTTAAAAAGACATTTCTGAGGTCAAGACAATAAAGAAGGGTATTACTTAAATCCACTCTTTTTTCTTTCAATATTTCTATAATATTTAATATACTATAATCTCCGACTCTCTTTTCTTTATGTTTTAATAAATTAAGGGCGAGATCCAGAAGGGTCTCTTTTAATTCTCCTTCCCTGTAAGTGCCTTTAATAAAAGGACTTCTTTTCGGTTCTCCTGTAAGTTCTCCCAGGATACTTCTCAAATATACTCCCAATAACCGGTAAGACAATTCAGGGAAAGAGCTTACCTGTAAATCAATTCTCTCTTTTATCTTCTGTTTTATATACAAAGCGGCGAAATAATCTCTAAAATCTTCATGAATGAAGGTATAAGTATGTCCAGATATTTCTCTCAATAGAAAGAAAATTTCTTTAAACATCTTTATGATTTCTTCAGGTTCTTTATTTATAGTATTTTCTTGTGTCATATTTCTGATAGAATGCAATTCTTCATTGATAATTTCTATAAGCCTTTCACAGGTTATATCTAAAAAACCATTTTTTTCCATTTCATAACCTGCTCTGGGAAGGATTTGTTTTATACATAAATTATGCCAGAACTTCTCTGATGGCTTAATCTGAGCCATTCGGACAAGGAAAGAAATGATAAAATTATGCAGTATCTCTCCTCTGTATCGAGGATGGGGAATAAAGTCAGAAATTTCTTTTGTTGATCTCATGCCTGCGGTTTTTTCTATATAACAGTAGAGAGTTAATATCATGGGATTTCTCAGAAGAGGGATTTTCTTTACCAGTTCAATAGTAAAATCTATTCCCCGGCAGGACATAAATGTTTTTATCCTTTCATCATCAAGCTCTTCAAGTTTTAAGATCTGAAAGTCCGGCAGGTTTAAAGTTTCATCTGAGGAGATTATTATCTGAAGACCTTTCAATTCAGTGAGAGTCTTCAGACAGGACAGGAAGTCCGATTTATTATTCCTTATTTCATTTAAACCATCCAGAATCAGAATAACTGATGGATACTCTCTCCATTTTATTGTATCACTTTCCATTACATATTTCTTCAGACTGTAATAAAAGGAGCTGAGAGATGATTTGTCACAGATATATACTTTTCTTACTTTCATAAAATGTTTTTTCATAATCATCTGTTCTCTGTCACTATAGATCTGATTTCGGTACTCCAGGGAAATCCTCTCCCATATAGAGTTTTGTTCCTCCCTGTTATACTTGTTAAGACTTAAAAATATAGGCACAGGTCCTTTTACGGCAAGAAAACTCTCCCAGAGCTTTAAAAGAGATACAGTTTTTCCACTACCCCTTTCACCGAGAAGGAGACAATGCCATTTCCCCTTTTTATTCCACTGTTTTTTTACTGCCTCCCTGAGAGAAAGTCTTTCTGATTTATTCTGGTTTTCTTCCTCTTCTGTGGAAACCAGACTTACTGTGAGAGGAATGATTTTATCCTCTTTTTTTCCGTCTATCTCCTCTGTTATATTCAGAAGGGTATATATCTCCTTACGTAGTATCCTGTATCTTTCTTTAGACTGTAAAAGAGTTACGCTCTCTTCTCTTTCTGTCTCATCTTCCAGTGGCATATGGAGTCTCTTTTTTAGCTCTCTGAAAATCGCCCTGAGACCTTCACATGTATCAATATGATCTATCTCTTTCTTCCCTTTCTGGCTTATTATATCTCTTATAAATATAGTGTGCTTTTTTCTCCAGAAGAGAAAACTATGAGGCAGATATGTACTCTCCTTCTCCCAGTTAATGAACAGGGGATTAAGTTCCGCAGTTTTAACTGTAGTTACAGGAGATACGGATGAGTTTTCTGCTGTTTTTATTACTCTTCCGAGGAAAAGTTTATAAAGAAAGATATGGGGAGCAAAGTCTCTTTCTAATTCAGTTATATTTACTTCAACACAGGAAGGTTCAGGAAAAGAGTAGAGAGAGATCTCTGCCACTTCTTTTTTTAAATTTTTAATATAAAATAACTGATAATCAGAAAAAAAACGTAATCCGTAAATAAGGCGGTATAAGTTAGCCAGAACAAAAGGAAGAACTAGTTCATAACCTTTAATTAAGGTTTCCTTATTTTTTACTTCATGATTTATGTCATATTTTTTTAGATATGCTGATATATTTTTATAATTTTCAATACAGAGACGAAAGGAATTTAACTCTTCTAATAAACCCTTTTCTTTATCTATACCTGTAATCCTTACTTTTTCAATTACTTCAAGAGGGTCAGAAATACCACAAAAAAACTGCTGCAGTTCCGGTATAAAGAAATCCTTCTCATCTTTACAATATTTTAAACTTTCTCTTATAATACTTATCCACTCACTTGTAGAAGGAGGTTTAGTAAAGAATTTTTCCACTATCAATCTGTTGAGATTATTATTCTCAAATTTTTGTTGCGGTTCATTAATGTAGAGAGCAATTAGAAGGGAACCAAGAAAAAAAGATAGAAAATTCAGGAAAGCCACTGTAGAGAGAACTTTTTTTTCTATTTCTTCTTCCAGTAAAGAAGCCATTCTTACAGATAATGGTAAAGGCCATTTATTAAGTTCTTCCAAAACCAGTTTATTTAATTTTAGATTTAAATCTGACCATGGTATTTGAAGCATATGTTAGATAAGTAACTTAATTTCTTCACGAAATGAAAACTACTACTGACCGTCCCTGTACCTTATAACTAGTCTTTCTTATTTTTACTTCTTTTCCCTGTGGTAATATATCTTTAGGAGATACCAGGGCAGTATCAATCACTCTGTACCAGAATTTTTCCTTCCCCGGATAGGGTAATTCAAATTCCAGAGGTTTCCAGTAAGCATTCACTGCAGCATAAATGCAGTTATCATCTTCGTGATAACCGGTTTCTTCCTTTCTACCATCTATCATAAAGGCAATAGAACGGGATTCATATGACCAGTCAGGGCGATATGGTTTTATACCATGCCAGGTAATATCACTTATACCGTCTTTATTGTGCTCAAGGCCTGTAAAGAAATCTTTCCTTCTTAAAGCAGGATGAGCTTTTCTGAAAGCTATGACCTCTTTAAAAAATCGGAAAATTTCCTTATGTTTTTTCAGTTCCTTCCAGTCAAGCCAGTTCAATTCGTTATCCTGACAGTAAGGATTATTATTACCCTTATGGGTTTTAAACATTTCATCTCCACTAAGTATCATGGGTGTTCCCTGAGAGAGCATCAGGACAGTAACAAAATTCTTAACCTGTCTTATACGAAGTTTGTTTATCTGAAAATTATCTGTTTCACCTTCTACTCCACAGTTCCAGCTCAAATTGGTATCTGTTCCATCTCTATTTTCTTCTCCATTTTCCTCATTGTGTTTCCAGTTGTAGGAGACAAGATCGCGCATAGTAAATCCATCATGACAGGTAATAAAATTTATACTGTGATTGGGTGTTCTACCTCCTCTTTGATAAAGATCTGAGCTTCCGCTTATGCGGGTTGCCATAGTCCCTGCAAGACCACTATCTCCTTTCAGGAAGGCTCTTATATGATCGCGGTATTTCCCATTCCATTCTGCCCATTCTTCAGGAAATTCTCCTACTTTATAAAGTCCCCCTGCATCCCAACCTTCAGCAATCAATTTAACACCGGACAATAAAGGATCCTTCTGTATATCATTTAAAATACTATGTCTTCCAAGCCATGCACCGGTAGCAGGGTCTCTTCCCAGAATAGTAGCCAGATCAAAACGAAAACCATCTATATGCACTTCTGCTGCCCAATAACGAAGGCTGTCCAGGATAAGCTGTTTTACTACAGGATGATTGCAGTTAACAGTATTTCCACATCCTGAATAGTTTCTATAGTTATTGTAAGGATCAAGCATATAATATATTTTATTGTCAAGGCCGCGGAAACTGCAGAAAGGACCTTCTATATTACCTTCTCCTGTATGATTATAGACAACATCCAGTATAACCTCTATGTCTGCTTTATGAAGTTCCTTAACCATTTCTTTAAATTCTGTAACCTCTATACCTGGAGTAGTATTTGTACTATACCATCTGTAAGGAGCAAAGAATGAAAGTGTACTGTATCCCCAGTAATTTTTTAGTTTTTCTCCTGTAGTAGGATTATATCTGATATTTTCATTTTCATTAAAATCATGAATCGGCATAAATTCTACAGTAGTAATACCCAGTTCTTTTAGATAGGGAATTTTTTCTATAACACCACTGAAGGTACCTTTATAATTAACACCTGAAGAGGGATGTAAAGTGAAACCTCTTACATGCATTTCATATATTATACAGTCTGACAGGGGATATCGGAGAAGTTTATCTCCTGTCCAGTCAAACAGAGAATCATCTATAACAACACTTTTTACAGTAGCTCCTATATTATCTTTTTTACTGAAGGATTTTTCTTTAAAGAGTGAGGTTTTTTCATAAGCAAAAGCTTCTTCTTTTTCCCAGTTATAATCACCTGATACGGATTTCGCGTAAGGGTCTGTAAGGAGTTTGTTAGGATTGAATATATGTCCTTTATGAGGGGCATATTTCCCGGAAACTCTGTAACCATAAAGCTGGCCATGACCTATACCGTGAACATATATATGCCATAGATCTCCTGTTTTATTATTCAAAGGATCCAGTTTGAATATATAAGAAGGACTGGTATCTTCCTGAAAATTAAAAAGCAATAATTCTACTCCTGTTGCATTTTTTGAAAAGAGGGCAAAATTAACACCTGCCCTGTTTACAATATGAGCCCCCAGTGGATAGGGTTTACCTTTTTCTGTAATCATTCATTAATGCTCCTTTTTTTATATGGAGAACACATCTAAAACCGATATCTGTAGCTCCGTTATAGGGATTATATTTATCTCTGGAACTGCCTTTACATACTGTAACATCACATTTCCATGAACCTCCTTTAATTACTTTATATTCACCTTCCTCTGGACCACTGGGATTTTTTCTTATGATATTAGGAGAAGTATAATAATAAGGCGAATACCAGTCTGAACAAAATTCTTTTACATTTCCTGCCATATCCATAACACCATATATACTGGATCCATCCAGAAAAGTGTCTACAGGGGTAGTCCCCCGGCCATCACTCATATTGATCATACTGGCAACTGCATCCAGACTATCCATCTGCTGATTATTACATTTATTTTTCTCATCTTCCTTACCCCAGGGATAAATATGACCTTCAGAACCTCTTGCAGCTTTCTCCCATTCGGCTTCTGTAGGGAGAAGTTTTCCTTTCCATTCAGCATAAATTTTAGCATCAAACCAGGTTATTCCAGTAACAGGATGTTCCATGGCATTCTCTGTAAAATAAGTTCTCCAGTTACCTTTACTTCTGTAACCTGTAGCTTTAGTAAATTCCGAATATTCTCTGTTTGTAACAGGATATTTATCTATATAATAGGCATCCAGATAAACTCTGTGTTCAGGATATTCCATTTTGTTTTCCTCATTACTTCCAAGTATACATTCACCGGCAGGTATAAAAATCATACCGTTCACTTCCCGTTCAGGTGCAAGGCATACTCTGTCTCTATTTACTCCTGCAACAGTTTCTTCTGAAAACAAACCTCTGAGAGCTTCCTTCATTTTTTCTGCTGAAGCATATCTGTTATTCGGTTCAATGCTGAGGGCTTTTAATAAAATCCTTTCTAATTTTTCCGATACATTATTTTTTATATTTCTTATGGGAGGTAAGGCACAGGGAACAGGTATCTGCCCTGTAATCAGATGATGCATAGTGGCAGCAAGAGAATAGAGATCACTTCTCTGTTCATTTTGTCCTTTAAATTGCTCAGGTGCTGCATAATTGGGTGTTCCTACTCTTGTCTGAGGAGTCGGTGTCTCCTGAGATATAGCTCTTGCTATGCCGAAATCTACCAGCATAACCTTTCCATCTGTTTTTCTTACCATAATATTGGAGGGTTTTAAATCTCTGTATAGTATGGGAGGTGTATAATTATGAAGATATGATAATACATCTAAAACTTCAATAGAATATTTTATTACTTTTTTTTCATCCAATCCCTTTCCACCTGTTTTTTCCAGAACTGTCTCTAAATCTTCTCCATCTACAAAATCCATTACAAGATAATATCTTCCATGTTCGGTAAAATAATCTATTACTCTCGGGAGACTTCTGTGATGAAGGGTTCTTAATATTCTGGCTTCCTGACGAAATTTATCGGTGAGATATTTTCTTTCTTCCGGAAGAAAATATTGAAGGCACATCTCTTTAACAGCACATCTATCTCCGAAACGTTCATCTATAGCTTCATAGACAGCCCCCATTCCACCGGATTTTATAAGCCTTATGATCTTATATCTCCGATCCAGAAGAGTATGAAAAGCCAATGTGCCACCTTCTGTTATAATAACAAGCTTATTTCCACAGTAGGAACAAAATCTTGCTTCTTCTTTATTCTGACTTCCACAGCTATTACAGAACAGTACCAAAGTATTCTCACTCTTCACTCTTTACTGATTCATACTTTTTTATATACTTTATAGGACGTCTGTCTATAAGAATATCATCACTGGTTTTAGCTTCTTTTATTTTTATATATCTCTGATTAAACCATTCTATACTGCCTACAAGAGTCATATTATTAATAAAAGTAAATTCTACAATATCATTTTCTCTAATTCTTTTGTTAAAATAATTTTCTGAGTGGACAATTTTCTTGGTCTGGGGAAAGTCTTTTTTTGTTTTCTTTACATAAGTTTTCTTATTTTCTTTTGGTTTTTTTATCTGCTCTTTAAGGGGTTCTTCTTTTTTATAAGTATCTTTAAAAGCAGGATTTATCCAAACTTTAGCCATACAAACAACCTCTTTATGTTTTGTATTTTAATTATTATGATAATTTCTAGTTAAATTTACTTTTCCCTTTATAAAATCAACTATAAAATTATTATCTTAATTTGAAGGTAGTTAAATCGATAAAAAGAATATTCATATATGTATTATCTTAAATTGGGTTTAAGTGATTATGAAAAATGCCGTGAATTGCAGAATAAATTAGTAAAAGAGAAGTTTACTGATATACTTATTCTTGTAGAACATCCTCCTGTTATAACACTGGGTCATAGAGGTA
>JAKJGF010000200.1 GCA_022704525.1 Bacillota bacterium
TTTATCTATTAAAATACTCATTCCCTGCCCCTCCCTTTTGCATAAGCTCCTGCAAGTTCTACAATCTTCCTGGCGCCTTCATTCATATCTCTTCCTACTTCATAACCTTCATCTTCAAGTAATTTTCTTCCTTCATTTTCTCTGGTGCCTATAAGTCTTATCACTACAGGAATAGTCAGTTTAAGGGATTTTATAGCTTCTACTATACCTTTAGCAGCTTCATCACATCTGGTTATACCACCGAAAATATTAATAAAAATACCATTTAAATTTTTATCCATAGTAACAAGTTCAAGGGATTGCCTCGTTTTCCCCGCGCTTCCTCCCCCTCCTATATCCAGAAAATTAGCCGGTTTCCCCCCTTCACGCTTAACCATATCCAGTGTAGTCATTACAAGACCTGCACCGTTTCCGATAATACCTATATCCCCATTCAGTCTGACATAGGGTATATTACGTACACGGGCTTCTCTTTCTATTTCATCATCTTCTGCAATTTCCTGAAGAGCTTCAAACTCTTTATGACGGAATATAGAATTATCATCCAAAAGTATTTTGGCATCTGCTGCCATAAGTTTTCCCTCTACTGTGAGGACAAGTGGATTTATCTCGGCAAGTGTGGCATCACATTCTAAATAAAGTTTATAAAGAGATATGAGAAAATTTCGAAACTCTCCGGCTATGTTCTTTGAAAAGTTCATTTTCATAAACAATCTCTTTATTTCAAACTCCTGAAGACCGAAAGCAGGATCTATATATAATTTTTCTATTTTTTCAGGTGTTCTTACTGCTACTTCTTCTATATCAACTCCACCTTCACTGCTTAACATAATTACGTTTTTCCGGGTAGAGCGATCCATAGTTATGGCGAGATAATATTCCTTCTCTATAGAAATAGCTTCTTCTACAAGAACTTTTTCTACAACCAGTCCTTTAAGGCGTTTTCCCAGTATTTCCTTGGAAATACTGAAGGCATCCTTCGGATTGGATGCTACTTTTATACCTCCCGCTTTCCCACGGCCTCCAACATGAACCTGAGCTTTTATCACTACAGATTTATTGATTTTCTCTGCCAGATTTCTCACTTCTTCAGGTGTTCTGGCAACATCTGAAGAAGGAACAGGTATTCCATAACGTTTAAAAATCTCTTTTGCCTGATATTCATGGATTTTCATAATCAAATAAAACCTCCTTATCTATAAACGGCAATATTTCAATTAAGAGAAGGTCTTAATTTATAGTATTCATTTTCTCTCTGGCCAGGAAATAACCTAATTCCAGGGCAGATTTGTTTAATTCTTCAGTTCCTCTCGGCACTCTTTTAATTACTGCTTTCTCAAGAGAATCTTTTGAGACTATACCGGTAATTTCTACTATTATCCCCAGGGCTACTATATTTGCTACAATAGTTTTACCAAATTTTTCTTTAGTCAGCTCTGTTACAGGTATGGAAATAATTTTTCCTGTGGCCTTCTCCGGTTTATGGACATAAGTAGAATCTATTATTATTATCCCATCTGGTTTCAGCTCATGACCGTATCTTTCCATAGCTTCCCGGGACATAACAAGAAGCATATCCGGTGTGGTAACTTTTGGATAATCTATTTCAACATCCTCAGGACTTATAATTACTTCTGCACGGCTGGCTCCTCCTCTGGATTCAGGCCCATAGGACTGACTTTGAACAGCATTTTTGCCGTCAAATATAGTAGCAGCTTCAGCCAGAATAATTCCGGCCAGTATTAATCCCTGTCCCCCCATTCCAGCCAGTCTGATTTCATAACGATTTTTTTGTCTGCTTTCCATCAGGATTCTTTCCTCCTTTGCGTAGCAGAAATTAATTCATCATAAGTTTTACAATATTCAGGAGACCTGGTTTTTTTGAGTTCCCCTATATAAAATTTTCCTGTCATATCAATATTACTTCCTTTTTTACTTATTGGGACGGCATGACTTTTCTGCCATTCCATCATTTCCACAGGGCCTCCTATTTTATTTTTCCTTCCGTAATAAGTATGACAGTGTAATATAATTTCTATAAATGAAAAACCGGAGTTCTCTATCCCTGCAGCTATTAATTTTGGAATTTGCATTGCATGATATGTTGTAGATCGGGCAATATAAGTAGCTCCTGCGCTGCTTACAAGCTCACATAGATCAAAAGACTGTTCTATATTTCCATAAGGAGCAGTAGTAGCAAAGGAACCATAAGGTGTAAGAGGAGAATATTGCCCGCTTGTCATCCCGTAAATACTGTTATTTAATATAACTACTGTTAAATCTATATTTCTTCTGGCAGCATGAATAAGATGATTGCCTCCTATGGCTGCACAGTCACCATCACCTGTAATAATTATTACATGAAGGTCAGGTTTTGCCAGTTTAACACCTGTTGCAAAAGCTATAGCCCTTCCATGAGCAGTATGTAGAGTATTAAAATCAACATATCCAGGCATTCTACTTGAGCATCCAATGCCTGAAATCATAACGATTTTATTCTGCTCAAGTCCCAGATCATCTATTCCCTGAAGTATACCCCTTAATACTATTCCATTTCCGCATCCGCCACACCATATATGAGGAAATTTATTCAGTCTCAAGTATTTCTTTATACCACTTTTTTCTTTAATTGCCATTAATTATACACCTCAACAACTTTTTTCATTATATCCTTTGGCGTTATAAGTTCACCACTGGCTTTAGAAAGCAACTCAACTCTGGCTTTCCCTTTTACAGCTCTCTCTACTTCATATACTAACTGACCCAGGTTCATTTCACATACCATTATGGTTTTTACTTTTTCTGCCAGTTCAAAGATCGCTTTTTCAGGGAAAGGCCAGATGGTTTTAGGAATAAAGGTTCCTACTTTCATACCCTGTTCTCTTGCCTCATGAGCTGACCTTAAGGCAGAACGTGCAGTAGAACCATAAGCAAAGATTATTAATTCAGCATCTTCTGTATTATCTTTCTGAAAATCCAGGAGCTTATCTTTCGCATTTTCTATCTTATAATTGATTCTTCTTATAAGTTTACTGGTTTCCTTCGGATCATTTGTGGGAAACCCTGTTTCATCGTGTATTAAACCAGTTACATGATAACGATAACCTTTTCCAAAATTTGCAAGAACTGCCACACCTCTTTCATCTGCCCTGTAAGGAAGATATTCTTCCGGAGGCATAGAAGGTTGCTGTCTATTTATTATCATAAGTTCTTTCTGGTCAGGTATTTTTATTCTTTCTCTCATATGCCCTATAACTTCATCCATAAGTAATATTACTGGAACCATATATTCCTCAGCTAAATTAAAACATTTTATAGTATGATAAAAGGTTTCTTCTATGGAAGTAGGGCAGAGGGCTATTAAATTATGATCCCCGTGGGTTCCCCATCTTGCCTGTAACATATCTCCCTGGGCAGGGGATGTGGGTCCACCAGTACTTGGTCCAAGTCTCTGGACATTCACTATAACACATGGGATTTCAGTAATACAGGCAAATCCGATAAGTTCCTGCATAAGAGAAAATCCCGGCCCACTTGTTGCCGTCATAGCTTTGGCACCGGTAAGAGAAGCACCAAGTACTGCAGCGATACTTCCTATTTCATCTTCCATTTGAATAAATTTTCCCCCTGTTAAAGGAAGTCTGGAAGCCAGTGATTCTGCAATCTCTGTTGAAGGGGTAATAGGGTAACCGCCAAAAAAAGAAACTCCTGCCATAAGAGCACCTTCCACACAGGCTTCATTACCCTGAAGTAATTTATATTCTTTTTTCACAATTTTTCTTCCTCTCTCGGATAAACTTCTATAGCAAGATCAGGACATCTCATAACACATAATCTGCAGTTAATACAGTCATCCATATTCATAATCTGTGGTTTACCCAGCTCACCTGCAGTATAAACCTTTTTAGGACAATAATAAATACAGATACCACAACCTTTACACCATAAATAATTAATTTCTATATTAAATAACTTTTTTTGTTTCTCTGACAAAGACTTTAGATTTAACCAGAGTGGTAAATCCTTCACCTGCCTTTCTTTTTTTAATAAAAAATAAAAGTAAAGAATAATGAGTAATGAGTTATCTATAACTCATCACCCATTACCCCTCACGCGTTTTCAGTTTCATCTCTTATTAATCAATAATAATTCGACAATAATAAGTTACTACCTGCTGAAATATATATAAAATTTACTTCTTTAGAATTTTAGATTTATGTCTTCTACTATAGTTCTTATAACTCCTGCAGAAGTTATTTTCACTATCTCTTCTTCATCTTCCAGAGCTCTATCGAGATAAGCAAAAATTCTATTTAAATTATGACTTTTAGCCATGGGAACAAGGAGATTGAGGGCTTCACATCTTAACTCCGGTTCAGGTGAATTGTAAAATCTTTCTACATATGAAAAAATATTTCTTCCGGCTATGAAATTTCCTGGAGGATGAAAATCAGGACAGTCAATATTAATTTTTTCCAGTACATTTATTTCTACTCCTTTAATTATATCGAGAGAACAAATTACAGATAACCCGGGAAATCTATCCTTAAGGAGTCTTCTTACGTGAATACGTATTTCCGGGGAAGAGAGAAGAACAGGTTTTTTACCCTCTTCAGAAAAAGATTTAATATTTTTTGCTATTCCATCAAAAAGTAATTTCTCCATATCTCTGTCAAGTATAATTTTTTTATCAGTTTCAATAGATGTCTTAAACATATCTTCAATGGTGGCTGAAAAGGCAAAAACTTCTATATTTCCCCGGGAGGTTTGATAACTTTTTGTGATGGTTCCTCTCAGAGCATGTCTGACTTTACAGGTAAGCTCATCTATATCTCTTGTGACAGAAGCAGAATCACCCAGAGTTTCCAGAATTACAGGTAAATCTTTTATGGAGATGTTTTCATCAAGAAGATTTCTGAATATTTTTTTTAGATCTCCAAGTGTATAAAGATCAGGATAGATTTCTTTTACAAGGTAGGGATGAGTTTTTTCAAGAAGCTTTAAAAGACAGGCTACTTCCTGCCTGCCGATAAAATCAGAAGCATAAGTTTTTATAACCTCAGTTATATGTGTTGTCATGACAGTGAGAGGATCGAAGATAATACATTTTTTAATCTCTGCCGTGGTTAACTGATGTTGTTCAATCCATAGAGCAGGCATACAATAGGTCGGTTCAAAGCATTTATGTCCTTCCATAGCATTAATAATATCTTCTGAACCTACTACCATATATTTATCCAGAAATATTTCACCACAGGCAACTTCTCTGTCCTGTATCTTTATTAAATAACCATTTGCCTTGATATGATGGGAATCTTTAAAGCGTACTCCCGGCAATATAAAACCAAGCTCAAATATTATATGTCTTCTTATGGAATTTATTTTTTCCATTAACTTGGCGCCCTGATTTGGATCTACCAGAAGAAGTAAATCTCTTCCCAGTTCAACCGTTATAGGATTAATAGCTGTACCCATTGTTTCCAGTGGCTTTTTATCCAGTTCAGATTTGACTGCCTGTGAAACAGGTATTTCCTCCTCATATTTTAGAAAATCTTCTCTTAAGTTTTTTCTGAGTTCTTCTATTTCCTGAATACCCAGGTTAAGAAGTTCCTCATCATAAAGACTGCCTGTAAACATATAATCACTTCTATCCTTAAGCAGGTCCAGAGCTGTTTTATAATTTTTAAAGGCTTCTTTCTTTTTATCCTGTTTATAATAACAGTATGAGAGACCCACATAAAAACCAGGGGAAAATCTATGTTTTTTAAGGCATTCACTATAATGTTCCCTTGCTCTTTGCACCTGTCCTGAAAGAATACAGGCAAGACCTATATTATAAAGAGTAATTTTTTCCTCAGGATTAATATCAAGGGCTTTATAATAATAAGAAAGGGCTTCTATATAATTCTTTGTAACACAGTTCTTAACAATATCTATTTCTTCCTTTACAAAATTCATATTAGTCAGAATATTAGTAAGTTCTTCTCTGGAAAATTTGCTCCCTTTAAGTGATTCAATTACTTTTAATTTATCCAGCTCAATTTTATCAGCCAGTTTCTCCAGGGTTTTGTCATCAATTTCAAACCAGGCTTTGTCACTGACAAGGGATATATCTCCTAAACCCCTGAGAGCATAGACATCCTCAGGATTATGTTCCAGTGCTATTCTATGATATCTTTCTCCCTCCTGAAATTCTCTGAGAAAAAGACAGGTTTTACCAATACCATTAAGGGCATATACATCTCTTGGATTTGCATTGATGGCTTTTAAGAACATTTCTCTGGCTTCCTGTAAATTACCTTTCCTGAAATATATATTACCCAGATTATAATAAATTTCTCCATTGTTAGGATCAAGTTCCAGTGCTTTATTATAATATTTTATAGCCTCTTCAAGTTTTCCCCAGAAATGATTTATTCTACCAAGCCTGAAAAGAGCTATTTTACTGACTTCCCCTTTTTGTATCATCTGGTTATAAGTTTTATACTCTTCTTCCAGATCATGTAAAGTAGGATTATAAAAAGAATCTTCTTTTTCCATTATTTCAAGATGGTCTTTTTTTGGTTCCACCATAGTCAGCGGTGGAAGTGAATCCTTAATTGCTTTTAAATTTTTATCCAAAATATTTCCCCCTTTTATAATTTTGTGAGAGGTGAGAGGTGAGACGATAATGTAATAGTACTTAAAGTACATGTACCCTTCTTTTCACTTTTCACTTCTTTAATTATTCACCAATAATCTTTACAAGAACCCTCTTCTTTCTTTTTCCATCAAATTCACCGTAAAAAACCTGTTCCCATGGTCCAAAGTCCATTTTTCCATCAGTAATTGCCACTACCACCTCTCTACCCATAATAGTTCTCTTTAAATGGGCATCGGCATTATCTTCATAACCATTATGACGGTAACGGGAATAAGGCTTTTCCGGTGCAAGCTCTTCCAACCATACCTCGAAATCATGATGCAATCCCGGTTCATCATCATTTATAAAAACACTTGAAGTAATATGCATGGCATTACAGAGAAGCAATCCTTCTTTAATATTGCTTTCCTTTAAACATTCCTCCAGTCGAGGAGTAATATTTATTAATTCTCTTCTTTTTTTAACTTCAAACCATAATTCCTTTCTATAGCTTTTCATAAATTCGTAAAAGGTGTCAGGTAATCGGTAATCGGTGTTAGAGCGTGATGCATAAATATATTACTCACTCTTTACTCTTCACCCGTCACATAACACCTTTCATCAATCGCCTCCCATTTATTTAAAGTAGAGAATCCTGCTGATCTTGCTAATAAACTTTTCACATCTCACGTCTCACTTCTCACTTCTGATAAACTGTTATACTGCAGGGTGGAGATTTATTTCCCTGGGCATCTATAGCAATTGCTGTAATAGTGTATTTAGTACCTTTTAATTGATTCTTTATGGAGACATTATATTCAAAGACTCCCATATCATTTGAGATAACCTCTTTACCTATAACTCCTCCTTCAACAAAACCCATTGCAGGGATAGTATAAGTAATCTGCATATCTATACGGACATTAGTGTAAGGCCTGGTTAGACCAAGTAGAAGAAATTGACCTGCCACAGTTTCTCCATTTCCAGGTTGATCTATCCTTACTACCAGATCACTGGATATTATGGTTACTGTTGAAGATGCCCTGGATATAACAGTTTCTCCGTTTTTCAATTTTAAATGTCCTGTTACAGGTAGATTTGCCACATAATCTCCTTTACAAACTGTATAGGAACCTATATAAAGTCCCGGTGTTCTGAAGGATTCATTCATAGGTAAATGAGTTCTCCATTCACCTATATTAAAATAGGCCATCTGACAGGGTTCTCCCACAAGCTGGACCTCCAGAATTTCTCCTGCTGCAAGTGGTTTTGTGGCATTATGACTTACAGAGATTATAGCTGAAGCAAATTTTATAAAGAAATTCCATGCTGTTGCAAATTCCTTTCCTTCAATTGTTCGGCCATAGATAGATACCCTGTATCCTCCTTCTTTTAAATTATAAGAAGGTGCAAAAGTTATATATTTCGGGTTTATTACTGTATCCTTATTATGTGTAATGTCTTCCCCATTTAAAGAAATCTTTAGAGTTTTTTCATCTACCTGACTGTTGCCACAGGCTATATCTGCATAAATTACGGGTCTGGTTTCTTTTACTATTGTTCCTTCCATGGGCGTGAGATTATAAAAGAGGGGGTTTTCCCCTAGAATAGTTACTTTTTCTCCGGCTATTGCAGGATTACATTCTTCTCCATTGATTGCCAGATGAGCAGAGATATTACCTTTATATACGCCTGGAAGATCTCCTTCAAGTCTATAGCTGATCTGATATAATCCCTGAGATATTTCCGGTAAATATATCTTTAGAGGTATGCCAGATATTTCTATCCAGACCTGACCCTTCGGAGTTCCCCTTACTGTTGCCAGTATGGTGTCTCCACTTTTTAAAATATTTTCACATGTTACATCAAAGGATGTAATCATAGGGAATGAATAAGCATTTAAATAGAGGATAAAGAAAAAGATAAAGACACAGATAATTTGTCTTAAAAATATTAAGGCTTTATACATTAATTATTATCTTTCCTTTTTGAGTTTTCACCATATAGAACATTATATAATATTTCGAAAGAGAATAGAAAATATCCTTCCAGTAAAGTAAAAATCAGAAAATGAAAGTCTCCTGATTAAGGTTTTTTATAGAAAATCTGGCTTTTTGGTTCCATAGAACTTCTCAATTCAAATCTTCCCACAGGCACTTTAGAAAAACCTGAAAAGGCCACTTTTGCATTAAATCTCAGCCTGTTTTAACATAAAGACCGCAGAATTTTCCCCCTGTAGCCGGTTAGACTTGGTACTGCAACAGGTAAGTTAGTATCCATCTCACAAGTCTGTCCCTGTCCGGGCTCTTACGCAAAATCTATGATCCTGTTACAATGAAATCTG
>JAKJGF010000201.1 GCA_022704525.1 Bacillota bacterium
ACAGGCAAGTTAGTATCCATCTCACAAGTCTGTCCCTGCCCGGGCTCTTACGCAAAATCTATGATCCTGTTACAATGAAATCTGTTATTACAGAATATACAGTTTTGCATTTATTTAAGTTATAACTTTCTCCTTTGACGGCATATCTTTTGCTCCAGAGCCCGGACAGGGACAGGTGTAAATGTTTTTTGGATACTTATTTACCTGTCTCGGTACTTAGTTTTCACCCTCCTTCCAGGTATTTTTGTTTTCTTTTTTTCTGTCATACGTTGAAGTTCATCCTTTCTATATGTTATTATAAGTTAGGAAAAGTAATTAATGAGGAATTCCTATGGAAAGTATCGCAAAAAAATTAGATTTAAATAAGAAATATAGTTATGCAGATTATCTTACCTGGTCTGATGATGAACGATGGGAGCTTATTGACGGAGTTCCTTATAATATGAGTCCTTCTCCTACTATAAATCATCAGGAGTTATCAATGGAACTTTCCAGGCAAATAGCTACTTATCTACTTAACAAACCCTGTAAAGTTTATTCTGCACCTCTGGATGTCAGGTTTCCTAAAGGTAAGAAGAAGAATGATAAAGAGATATTTGATGTTGTTCAGCCTGATATTATTATTGTCTGTGATAAAGATAAGCTAAAAGATAATAGAGGGTGTCTTGGGGCTCCTGATATTGTAATAGAAATTCTTTCTCCTTCTACTGCTTCCAGGGATGTTATAAAGAAAAGAAGGCTTTATGAGAAAAATAAAGTGAAACAGTACTGGATTGTTGATCCTCATGAGAAGGAAGTTTATATTTATAAACTGCAGAATAATGGGACATATGGCAATCCTGAAGAATATATGAAATCCCATAAGATAAAAGTTGATGGTTTTGACGGCCTTGTGATAGATCTGAGTCTGGTTTTTAGTTCTCTCATATCTCAGGGGGCCTTAGAAGATAGTTAAAGTCTTTTAGATTATTTGTGATTAAGGAAAAACTAAAGTTCCTCTTCTTTTGGACCATTAAATGGATTATCATTGACAAGAATCTTTCTTGGTTTACTTCCCTCCCAGGGCCCCACTACACCGATTTTTTCCATAATATCTATAAGCCGTCCTGCTCTGGCATGACCTACCCGAAGAGCTCTCTGCAATTGCGAAACAGAAGCAGATCTTGAGGCAAGGACTATATCTACAGCATCAGAAAGAAGTTCATCCTCCAGTTCAAGATCCTGTGTATTTTCCTTCTTTTTTTCGAGATCCACTTTGAAATCTGTGAGATTTTCAGGAGGACTCTGGGTTTCCCAGAAAGAAACCAGTTTCTCTATGGCTTCAAGACTTACAAAGGCACCCTGAACTCTCTGGGGTTTAAGAGCTCCTGCAGGTAAGTAAAGCATATCACCTTTGCCTATGAGTTTTTCTGCCCCTGCCATATCAAGGATTGTTCTTGAGTCAATCTGCGAAGAGACAGCAAAGGAAATCCTGGAAGGTATATTTGCTTTTATGATACCGGTAATGACATTAACAGAAGGTCTCTGAGTTGCTACAACAAGGTGAATACCAACAGCTCTTGCCAGCTGGGCAAGACGGCATATGCTTTTTTCCACCTCTCCAGGGGCTACCATCATTAAATCTGC
This sequence comes from Bacillota bacterium, assembly GCA_022704525.1. Taxonomy (GTDB): domain Bacteria; phylum Vulcanimicrobiota; class SpSt-956; order SpSt-956; family JAKJGF01; genus JAKJGF01. The sequence goes on from JAKJGF010000201.1 coordinate 1,627, forward strand.
CAGTTCATCTATGATAACAACTATATAGGGCATGGGGAATTTATTTTCTATACCCACAAGGTTTGTATGTTCTTCTTCCATATTGGAAGGAAATTTTATTTTTGCAGGATCGAGAACATTAAACTCCGCTATATTTCTGACCCTGTTTTCAGCCAGTAATCTGTAACGGTCATCCATCTCTTTTACTACACTGTCGAGTAATTCCGATGCTTCAGCAGGGTTTACCACAACACGATGTTCCCTGTTTATAGAAACAAGATGAGGAATGGTTTTATAAACGGAAAGCTCAACCCTTTTCGGATCAATCATAGCAAAATGAACTTCATTGGGTCTGGCTTTAAAAAGAATACTTGCCACTATTGAATTAAGGCAAACGCTTTTACCTGCTCCTGTGGCACCTGCTATGAGGAGATGGGGCATTTTTGCAAGATCTCCCACTATGGGATTACCTGTTATGTCTTTACCGAGACCTATGGTTAATTTAGAAGGAGAATTCTGAAAAGCTGGACTTGAGAGTATTTCGCCAAAATATACGGGTTTTGGTTTCTTATTGGGTATTTCAATACCTATAGCCGATTTCCCGGGTATAGGTGCTTCAAGTCTTACAGATAAAGCTGCAAGAGCGAGAGCAATATCATCAGAAAGACTGGTAATCTTATTTACCCTCACACCTTTTGCAGGCTGAAGTTCATAACGTGTAATAGACGGGCCTATCTCCTGATGTACCACTTTTGCAGTAACTCCGAAACTGGCCAGAGTATCTTCAAGAAGTGAAGCTATAATTGATCTGTCTTCAGGTACATCCGGTTTTGGCGGAGGTTCCAGGTCAAGTAATAAGGAAAGAGGAGGCAATTCAAGTTCTTTCTCCGGTTCCAGTAGAAAAGGGTTAAGAGAATTTATATTATACATAACCGCCGGTTCAAATGTTTCTTCAGGTTCAATCATTTCTTCAGTTTCAACCTTTTCTTCCTCTGTATCAATGACTTCTCTCTGGGAAAATGTTTCCTCTATAATCTTTACAGAAGGCTTTTCAGGAAATTCAATCTCATCAATAATTATTCCTTCCTGAGGCTCTTCACAGAAAGAGAAAGGTTCTTCTTCCGGTGGTGAAATCTCTACTACCTGAGTATTAAGATCTTCCTGAACTTTTTCATCAGGGATGGTCTCTACTGTTTTAACATCATTTTTATTTTCAGATACTTCCTGAATATCTTCAGGAATAACTTTTTTCTCTTTCTTTTTTTTGACACAAATTTCTTTTTTTTCTTCATCAACCGGTTCATCCTCTTCAGATTCATCTTCTGACACATAAAAAATCCAGTCCATAAGAGAGATTATCTTCTTATAAAGAAAAAGGGATAAATAATAAAACATTTTACAAAAAGAAAAGATTCTTCCAAGACTTATACCTGTGAGGATAATAAAAGTCATGAGAAGGACTGTAAATAAAATAAGGCCTGAACCATATACTCCAAGATAAGCACTTATAAAGGTAAGACCGGCATGGCCGAGAGTTCCTCCCTTATCGAATAAAAGTTCTGTTAAAAGAATAATATTGAGAAAAAATATAAATCCTCCTGCAATAAATTTAAAAGACCAGGCTTTTTTCCAGCTTATAAAGGCAAGACCACCTAAAATAAAGACTATTAGAAAACCTGGCAAACCAAAAAAATCTTTTAAACTGCTTCCCAGGGTCATTCCCCAGACCCCTACAAGATCAGATCTGTTAGATAAAAGGAGTATAAAAAAAACAAATATGGAAAGAGAAGCAAAACAGAGTGTTAATAATTCATTGGAAAAATAATATTTCTCTTTTTGAGGAACAGTTTTTTTAATTACTTTAGTTTTACTGGCCCTTCTTTTTTTAGGTCTCTCAGAGATTTTCCTCTCAGGACTAAGCAAATACATTACCTCCTTTTAGATAGTGAGAGGTGAGACGTGAGACGTATAATATTATACGTCACTTTTCACTTCTCACTTTTCACCTTTCACTTCTCACACTTAATATTATAATGTTCAAGTAAGACTCTCAACTTTTTAACCACATCTTCATCGGCTTCCACAAGGGGAAGACGAAAACCACCGGCATTAAATCCACTCATATTAAGTGCCATCTTTACAGGGATGGGGCTTGAAGTCATAAAAAGTCCTTTAAACATAGGCATTAAATGATAATGCATCTCTCTTGCACCTTTTAAATCTCCCTGAAGGAAAGAATTTATCATCTCCTTCATCTTACTTCCCACCAGATGAGAAGCAACACTTATAATTCCATGACCACCAAGACACATAATTGGGAAAGTTTTACTGTCATCACCGCTGAAAACAAGAAACCCATCAGGAGTTATATTAATTATTTCACCGATCTGTTCAATGTCACCGCTGGCTTCTTTAACTGCCACAATATTCTCTATTTTCGAAAGTTCCTTAATAGTATCGGGCAATATATTGCTTCCGGTACGGCCGGGGACATTGTAAACTATAACGGGTAAAGAGGTGTTTTTGGCTATCTCGGTAAAATGTTTAATAAAACCTTTCTGAGTGGGTTTATTGTAATAAGGACCAACTGCCATAATACCGTGAACACCTGTTTTCTCAGCCTTTTTAGTAAGTTCCACACTGTGGTGAGTGGAATTAGATCCTGTTCCGGCTATAATAGTTGCTTCTTTACCTGCAGAATCCATAATTGTCTCAAAAAGTTTTACTTTTTCTTCATCTGTAAGTGTGGGAGATTCTCCTGTAGTTCCACAGACTACAATACCATCACTCCCATGGCTGATTAATTTTCTTGCAAGAGTAACTGCCTCCTTATAATCGACGTCTCCGTCCTTATTAAAAGGAGTCACCATAGCAGTAAAAAGTCTGCCCCAGTTCAACATAATTAATTACCTCCTTAACTTATTAGCCTTCAGCAATCAGTCATCAGCTGATTGCTGATTGCTGATATAATATTTTCTTTTGAATCTACTTGGTACGGCAACAGGTAAGTTAGTATCCATCTCACAAGCCTGTTCCTGTCCGGACTCTTACACAAAATCTATGATCCTGTTACAATGAAATCTGTTATTACAGAATATACAGTTTTGCATTTATTTAAGTTATAACTTTCTCCTTTGACGGCATATCTTTTGCTCCAGAGCCCGGACAGGGACAGGTATATATATTTTTTGGATACTTTTTTACCTGGAGCGGTACTTAGAAAATCTTTTCCACCTTTATTTCTCCTCCGGAAAGTGAAAGTAGCTGTATCCAGAATAGCATGGAGATACTGTGCCTTAAGACCCGGTTTACTTCTGCCCTTTCTTATATTATTAATTTCAAAAGCCTTTCCGGTTAAGGTAGAAAAAGCCAGGGTATTTCTGACAATCTGTCCGCCACCTTCACCGTAAGAACCATCTAGAGAAATCATATATGCGTGATGCGTGATTGGTAATATCACTCTTCACTCTTCACTTTTCACCTCCTATGAATTCCTTATGAAGTGCTTCTATAGACTTTTTCTCATCATAACTATGGACAAGAAAAGCAATAGTTATATGAGAATCAGTGGAACAGAGAACCTTAATACCTTCTTTTCTTAGAGCACTGAAAGCTCTGTTCATCACACCGGGCATACCTCTCATACCTGCACCCACTGCTGAAACCTTGGAACAATTTGGAACAAAACTGAAAGAACAATTCATTTCTTTAAGAACAGTCGTAGCTTTCTCTAAAAGTTTCATATCAACAATAAAGATGAGATCATTGGGATTAAGGGCTATAAAATCGAGACTTACTCCATTAAAGGAAAGGGCATTAAATATTTCTTCTATCTTTCCACCGTTTGTTTCAACGGGGAGTTCTATATGTATCTGAGCAACATTGCTGATATGAGCTATTGCTGTAACAGGACTGGTAAAACAAACCGTATTTTTTTCATTTATGGATGTTCCTCTGTTATCGGGATTAAAGGTATTCTTTACAACCAGAGGCACATCAAGCCTTCGTGCCATTTCAATAGAAGAAGATTCAAGTACCCTGGAACCACAGCAGGTCATTTCTCCAACTTCTTCATAACTGATTTTATCAAGTTTTACAGAAGAAGGAACAATATAGGGATCAGCAGTCATAATACCGTCTACTTCCTTATAAAATTCTACATTCCTGGCCTTGAAGGCATGACACAGGGCAACAGCCGTTATATCAGAACCACCCCGGCCAAGAGTGGTTATATCACCTGTCTCTGTAACACCCTGAAATCCTGCTACTACAGGAATTACACCTTTATTTATCCAGTGATTAAGGAATTGTGTATCAATCCTTTTTATACACGCTTTACCAAATCGTTCATCAGTAATTATACCTGCCTGGAAAGCAGAAAAAGATCTGGCCTGGTGGCCACATTTTGTAAGATGCATTGCCACAAGAGCACAGGCTATAAGTTCTCCGCAGGATGAAAGGAGATCTATTTCTCTTAAATCTCCGGAATCTATAAAATCTTCTGCCAGTTTAAGAAGTGCATCTGTAGAATAAGGACATCTGTCATATCTGAGAGCAGATACCACAACCAGCGGAAAAAGACCTTCTTCTTTAGTTTTTATTATCTTTTCTACAACCTGTGATCTAAAAGACGGCCTGGCTACAGAGGTGCCTCCAAACTTTTGAATTATTAAATCCATATAACCTCCCTGTTAAAGTTCCAGTAATTTATCAAGACCGAAGGTTAAACCCGGCAGTAAAGTCTTTACCTTTTTTATAGCAAGAATTACACCGGGCATAAAGGCTTCCCGCCCTATAGTGTCGTGACGGATAGTAAGAACTTCCCCGGTTCCTCCCATAAGTACCTCCTGATGGGCTATAAGGCCGGGAAGACGAATACTGTGTATTTTAATACCATCTATATTACCTCCCCGGACTCCCGGAATTAATTCTTTTTCAATTACAGGAGAAGGTATGGGTGAAAAATTTTTCATCATTCCCCTTGCTGTAGTTATAGAAGTTCCTGAAGGAGCATCCTTTTTTCTATTATGATGAAGTTCTATTATCTCAGCCGATAAAAAATAACGAGAAGCCATACAGGCAAACTTCATCATTAAAACAGCTCCTATAGCAAAATTAGGAGCTATAAATAAAGGAATACCTTTTTCTCTGGCTTTTTTATCAAAACTCTGTAATTCCTCTTCATTAAAACCGGTAGTACCAACTACAGATGGAATAGCTTTTTTAATAGCTATTTCTATATTCTCACATGCCCCTTCATGGCAGGTAAAATCCACCATAATATCTACCTGCATTTTTTCAAGAAATTCTTCCAGTTCAGATGTTACTTTTAATCCAATCTCCTGAAGACCTGCCAGAACTCCCGCATCAATTCCAAGATTATTTCGATCTATCACTCCTACTAAATCTAATTCTCCATCCTCCTGAAATGAACGTATAAGCTGTTTGCCCATCTGACCGCAACCACCGGTGAGTACTATTTTTACAGGATCCATAATTACCTCCTTTACAATAAACAAAAAGAAAAGTTATTTCTTAGAAAGTCTATAATGAGTGAGAGGTGAGAGATGAGAAATGAAGAATAAAAGGTCTTTACTTGGTTTTTACCTGTCACTTTTCATTTTTCACTTTGCCTGCTTTGCAGGGACTTCGTTTCACTTTTCACTTCTTAATGAAGAGCATCTTCTAAAAATTGTGGTTAAACTATGAAGGACTTATAAATTCAGAAAAATCTATATTATTATCTATAGGACCAAGGAGGCATATAGAAAGATTATTTCTGTCAAAAATAGAATGTGCCAGTTCTAAAACATCATCTCTGGTTACAAGATTAATCTTTTCTAGAACCTCCTCTACAGAAATCAAACGATTATAAACAAGTTCCGATTTAGCTATTCTAAACATCCTGTTACTTGTACTTTCAAGACCTAAAATCATATTTCCATTAATAAAATCTTTGGCTATCTGCAATTCCTGTTCTGTAACACCGGAGGTACATATATCTTCAATCTCATTCAGTATAATCTTTATAACTTGTTTTATATTTTCTAATGACATACCTGCATAAAATGAAAAAATTCCACAGTCCAGGAAATTATGCTGAAAAGAATATACTGTATATACAAGTCCCAGGTCTTCACGTATTTTTTGAAATAATCTGGAACTTGCCGTTCCTCCAAGAATATTATCCAGAATTGTAGCAGTATATCTTCTATCATCCTTTAAAGAAATACCGGGATAACCCATACAGAGATGAACCTGACCGCAATCCTTAAAATGTACATCCAGACGGGATTTAAAAGAAGGTAGGTATGAAGGTAATGTAACAGGATTACCTTTAAATTTTCCCATACAGGATGTTAAAAGTTTTGCCACATAATGATGTTTTATATTACCCGCTACTGATAAAATAATATTAGATGGCACATAATTTGTATAAAAATATGATAATATCTGATCCCTTTTAAGATGCATTACAGAATCTTTGTCACCTGATGTCATAATTGCAAGAGGATGGTCATCCATCATGGTTTTCATATAGAGATCAAAAATAAAATCACCTGGAGAATCTTCTATGGATTTAATCTCTTCCAGAATAACTGTTCTTTCTTTTTCTACATCCTCAGGATTAAAAAGAGAATTTAAAAACATATCTGAAAGTACATCCAGTGCAAGAGGTAAATCCTTATCCACTACTTTAGCATAAAAACAGGTAAATTCTTTCCCACATGATCCATTGATAATACCTCCAACAGCATCTATAGCTGTAGAAATCTCTTTTGCAGTTCTATTTTTAGTACCTTTAAAAAGAAGATGTTCAAGAAAATGGGAAACTCCCATTTCAAAAGATTGCTCATAACGGCTCCCCACATTCAGAGAGAATCCTACAGATACTGATCTGAAATGAGGTACTTCCTCAGTAACGAGAACAATCCCATTTTCTAATACTTCTTTAGAATAAACATCTATACTCTCTTTAGATTTTCTACCGGAAGGTTTATCTTTTTTATGTGTCATTATTTTTCCTTAGTATCAAGAGTTAACGATAGCGGCTATTAACTGGCCCCCATCTGTCATCTCGCTCTCGTCCAAATCCTCCTCTGCCCCTGCGATCACGATCTCTATCCCCTCTGTTCCGATCTCTATCCCGATCCCGATCAAAACCTCTGGAGTCTCTTTCTCTCCGCTGGGGTCTCGGTTGCACAATAGGGGTTTTTAAATCCAGATTTATTTTACCCTGGTAATCAATTTCTGCTACTTTAACTTCTAAGTCCTGACCAATAGAAACTACTTCCTCAGTTCTGGCACCTCTCCTG
>JAKJGF010000202.1 GCA_022704525.1 Bacillota bacterium
AACTGGGACAATGTGGATAGTACTGTAGAGACCCTTCCTGCCTTAAGTCCTACCCCTGCTCTTCTGAAAGGTGTAATTGCTGCTGTTCAGCCAAATACTCCTTCTCTTTATGATGGAACGTCTTATATATTTAACGCGGCAGGTATATATAATTATTCCGGGAAGTCTGGAACTATTACTGTTCATGCTCTGCCTCCTCTATTATCAGGTTTTTCTCCTTCTTCCGGAGATGAGGGAGAAGAGATAACAATAACTGGAAGTAATTTTTCTGAAGTTCCTTCCAGCAATACAGTAAGTTTTAACGGTGTTAATGCAGAGGTTACCAGTGCCAGTACTACTACTCTGAAAGTATCAGTGCCTGCCGGCGCTGCTACGGGAAAGATAAGTGTGACGACGCCGGGGGGGACTGTGACATCTGATAAATATTTTTATCCTATGGTATTACTGCCGAAAGGAACTTATACCCTGTCTCAGTTCAACCCTCCAAATATAACCTTTACTCATGATTTTTATGTGGGAAGATATGAGATAACAAATGCCCAGTACAGGCAATGGCTTGATGCGGGAAGTCATCATGGTTATACTATAGAATTAAATGACATTACCTATGATAATTATCCTGTCTGTTATGTAAGCTGGATGGATGTGTGTCAGTATTGTAACTGGCTGAGCAATGATGAGGGATTGACTCCCTGTTATAGCTGGACTAATGTAAATGAACATACTACCTATACAGTTAATCTTGCGGCAAGCGGTTACAGGCTGCCTACGGAGGCAGAGTGGGAATATGCGTGCCGGGGAGGTACGACGACTAATTATTACTGGGGAGATGCACTTGATGCTACAATAGGAATAAATAAGTGCTGGTATGGGTATTATGGTAGTCCGAAGGGAACCTGTACGACAGGACTTCCTGCCCCTGTGGGTTATGGAGGTGATCATCCCTGGGGATTATATGATATGAGCGGAAATGTATGGGAATGGTGTCATAATATCTATGTGGATACACCTGCCGGTGGTAATGATCCAGTTGGACCTGGTTCAGGCTTTTACCGTGTCGTACGCGGCGGCAGCTGGTTCAATGGTGCCAATTTCTGCCGGTCTGCTAACCGTGACTACTACAACCCGTCCTACCCCAACAGCAGCATCGGTTTTCGTCCTGTGAGGAGTGTGCCTTAGTTACACTTTATTCTTTTACTCTTTTACCCTTTTCCGATTTTTCGGGAAAGGGTAAAGATTAACGCATTAAGGAACCCGGGGGCAGGAGCAGGCTATTTATGTTAAGTAAAATAATTACATTACTTCTGCTGCACATATTTCTGTCTATGCCTCCTTCTGCGCCGGCACCTGCCGGACAAATAGCATATACCTTCTGCCCTCAGTAGAAAAGCCGAAAGGGGCAGAAATTTTATTATGTCATTGCCAGGAGCGAGTGGCAAATAGTCAAAGTTTATTAATAAAGGTGTCTTCTCCTACTTTCTCGATAATTTCATCTGCCCCTTTAATAAAAAAGATGCTCTGGAGCAAAAGATATGCCGTCAAAGGAGAAAGTTATAACTTAAATAAATACAAAACTGTATATTCTGTAATAACAGATTTCATTGCAGCAGGATCATAGATTTTGCGTAAGAGCCCGGACAGGGACAGGTGTACACGCATTACGCTGATCCTATTTTTCAGCTTTTATCACAGAAAGATTTACAGATAGAATAAATTTACAATTTGTTAACAATAATCTCTTGTTTTTTTCTAAAATCAGTGGTATTTTATTTATATTATAATTTAGTTATCAATTTAAGGAATAGAATAAAAAGTTTAAAGGGTGATAGTTTTATACAAATTATTCTTAATTCAGGAAAGGACAATTAATTATGAAGATCTCAGGACTGCAGAAATTAACATATTCCAATCAGGTTATACAAAAAACTATTGATAAAGGGGCAGAGCCGGAAGATCGTGTCGAAATCGGTTCACCCGGCAAAGAGGAAAGAGTTTATCAGGTGGGTGAACCTGTCTATGGACAATCAATAACAGGTGATATAAGGATACATAAAAAATTTCATTCAAATATTCTGGATAATGATCGTGATGTTCTTGTATATCTTCCCCCCGGTTACTGGCAGGATAAAAATAAAAAATATCCTGTTCTCTATATACAGGATGGACAGAATATCTTTAACAGAGAGACCTCCTTTGGCGGTGTGGAATGGGGTGTTGATGAAACAGCTGAGAGACTCATAAAAGAAGGAAAAATAAAAGATATCATTATGGTGGCAATTTATAATAGAGGTGCAGAACGTATGAGTGAATATACTCCTGTACCTGACCCCGATCATGGTGGAGGAAATCTGGATAATTATGCTGCCTTTGTAACAGATGAACTTAAGCCCTTTATAGATAAAACCTATAAAACCTCTACAGAACCATCTGACACAGGTATTATGGGTTCATCTCTAGGAGGATTGAGTGCTCTCTATATGGGATGGCATTTGCCTCATGTCTTTGGCCTTACAGGTGTTATATCTCCATCCCTCTGGTGGAGTGATAAGTATCTTATTAAAGAGATTGAGCAGGATCCCAAAGCAAAAGGTCCCTCCAGGATATGGCTGGATATGGGAACAAATGAATCTCCTGCTGATAAGGATCATAATGGTATTCCTGATACTCTTGATAATTCCAGAGCTATGGGAGAAGTGCTTCTTAATAAAGGTTATAAATGGGAAAAAGAACTTTTCTACCATGAGGAACCGGGTGCCACACATAGTGAGTGGTCATGGAATCAGAGAGTTGATAAGATTCTTACATATTTATTCGGGAAATAATTTTTTTAGAAAGCAGTAAATAATTTCCGAATCAGCCGGGCAGACCGTAGTCTGCCCCAAAATTTTTAAATCTTTCCCCAGAAAGAAATTCTTGTACCTCTATCTATAGATTTTCTCTTCAGATCAGCTATTGCCCCTGTAGGGTCCAGTTTCTTTGGACATGCCACCTGACAGTTGTAAATAGTATGGCACCGCCATACACCATGAGCTCCTCCTGTTAGATTAATACGTTCCTTTAATGCATGATCTCTTGAGTCTTTTGCAAATCTATCTGCTTTAAACAAAATGGCAGGCCCCAGATATTCTTCATCTGTTCCTGTCATAGTGCAGGCTGCCTGACAACAACCGCAGAGGATACAGTCAATCATTCCTACAAGGTCTTCTCTTTCATCCTGGGTCTGAAGTCTTTCTATTTCAGGATTGGGATCCCCCGGTATAAGATAGGGTTTTACAGAGCGATACTTTTCCCAGAATGGTTCTAAATCCACTATGAGATCCTTAAGAACTTTCATATGAGCGAGAGGTTTAATTGTGATAACATCAGATTCCAGATTGGCTATTTGAGTTTCACAGGCCAGGCGATAGGCACCATTTATATGCATACCACAGGATCCGCATACCCCTGCTCTGCAGGATGATCTAAAAGCTATTGATCCATCAATATGTTCCTGAATATAAGAAAGTCCTTCCAGAACTGTCATACCATCGATAAGTGGTACAGAATATTCTTTAAAATATGGTTTTTTATCAGTTTCAGGGTCGAAACGCTGGATTTTAAATATTACTTGTTTATCGGCCATTTTTATTGTCTCCTTTCATAGGTGAGAGGATTAATCGGGGCGAACACAGGGGTTCGCCCCTGCACTTCTCACCTTAGTACTTCCTCTCTACAGGTTCATATATACTTGTATCTACCTCTTTGTAGCTGAGTTTTACACCATCAGAACTGTAAGTTGCCACAGTATGTTTGAGCCAGTTCTTATCATCTCTTTTGGGAAAATCTGTTCTTGAATGGGAACCTCTGCTTTCCTCTCTGACGAGAGCACCTGCAACTACTGTTTCGTCTACAAGGAGATTCCCCTCCAGTTCCAGTGCCCACATAAGCTCCTGATTGCATTTCCTGTTCTTATTCAGAAGTCCCAGGTTCTTATATCTCTGTATAAGTTCTTTTATTTTGTCCAGAGCAGCTTTCAGTTCGTCCTTTTTCCTGAAAACTCCCACTTTTTTAAGCATTGTTTCACTCATCTCCTTAGTAATGTCAGGCATCTTTTCCTTGCCCTGATTATTAAGGAGATTATTTATCTTACTTTCCTGCTGTTCCAGAGCAGAATTAAGGGCTTTTTCACCTTTTCTGGCATCTTTTTTCCCTTCTATATATTTTACGGCCTTCTCACCTGCTATAGCACCAAATACAACAGTTTCCAGAAGAGAATTTCCTCCAAGACGGTTTGCACCGTGGACACTTACACAGGCACATTCTCCTGCTGCATAAAATCCAGGTACATCTGTTGCACAGTCTATATTACAATCTATTCCACCCATAAAATAATGCATCCCCGGTTGAATAGGTATGGGTTGAGTTATGGGATCTATACCTTTAAAGTTAATACATATCTCTCTTATACCGGGAAGTCGTGTTATAATCTTATGTGCGCCCAGATGGGTAAGATCCAGATGGACATAACTGTTATCAAAACCTCTTCCTTCGAGTATCTCAGTAGTGATACACCGGGAAACTATATCACGGGGTGCAAGTTCCATAAAATCAGGAGCATATTTCTGCATAAAACGCTCACCAAGTTTATTCTTTAAATATCCTCCTTCACCGCGGCATCCTTCTGTCATAAGAATATTACTTCCCACAAGGGTTGTAGGATGAAACTGAACAAACTCCATATCTTTAAGAGGAATTCCTTCCATATAGGGAATGGCCATACCAAGGCCGGTACTTGTACGGGCGTTAGTTGTAACTCCGTAAGAACGGCCGCTGCCTCCGGTTGTAAATATTACTGCTTCTGCCATAATAGGATGAAGTTTTCCGGTGAGAAGTTCCATAGCAATTACGCCCCGGCATATGCCGTCTTCCACTACAAGTTTTGTTACCATCCATTCATTATAGGTTTTTATTTCATGTTTTACTAACTGTTCATAAAGGACATGGAGGATTACATGACCTGTTTTATCTGCTGCATAACAGGTTCTTGGAAATCCAGCACCTCCGAAGGGACGCTGGGCAATTTTACCTTCTTCTGTGCGATCAAAGGGACAACCCCAGTGTTCAAGTTCCCGGATTCTTTTAGGAGCTTCTGCTGTAAGCAACATAGAGGCCTTCTGATCTGCAAGAAAGTCACTTCCCTTTATTGTATCAAATCCATGCCGTTCACAACTATCATGAAGTCCCCTGGGATTATTGCAAAGAGCTCCATTAATACCGCCCTGGGCAGCTCCAGAATGAGATCTAACGGGATATATCTTTGTGAGTAATGCCACATTAGTATAATGTTCACTTACGGCAATAGCGGCTCGCATTCCAGCAAGACCGCCGCCTACTACCAGAACTTTATGATAAATCATTTATATAATCTCCTTTCTAACTATGAAATTGGGAGAAATTATAAAGCATAATGAAGCCACCGATACTGACTACAAGAAAACCAATTAATGCTATTATAGAAATCATGGATTTCTGAGCTTTCGTGAGCGCGAAAAAATCTCCCAGTATTATTCTTATTCCATTCAGCATATGAGCAACTACACCGGCAAAGAGTAAGATCTCCAGCACTATGAGAACCGGATGATGCATTGCTTTCATAACTGCAGTAAAAGCATCGCCGCCCCACAGGGTAGCAGTACTTATTACAAAGATATGGGCAAAGAGATATAATGCAAGTAAAATACCTGAAAGTCTCTGGCCGGCAAAACATAACATTTCCAGATGAAAATTATCTGGAATTTCTATTATAAAAGCAAATAATTTCCTTATCATTCATATACCGCCTTTCTAAACATACTAAATTACAGGAACCTTATAATGAAAAGTCAGAAGAGCAATAAAACCATAGAAAAACAATAATATTCCCGCAATACCAAATAAATAATTGAGAGTTTTTTGCGTGGCAGGCTTAAGGTTACAGTCTGTAAGTATCCCTAAAAGACCGTAAACAGCATGATAGATAATGATAGCCAGGAGACATATATCAAAAAAAACCCACCAGTGTGAATTCAATCTTGCTGTAACAATCTCAAAGGTTATATGACCCTTGCTTATAAAATGAAGATATAAATAGTGGACAAACATACCAATCACTAATAATACACCTGTCACTCTTTGCAACAGCCATCCCCACATGGCAAAAGGACTTCTTTCCATAATTTAATTCTCCTTTCTTTTATTATTTTTTAAAGTTTTAAGGGCTTTTTTAGCCCAGTAACGCACTATAAAATCCCTGTCAGCAAGAGCTTTTCTGAGATATTTTAAAGCCTTGTTTAAACCCAGTCTTCCAAGACTTATAACAGATGAACTGCGAACAATAGGTTCAGGATCAGATAAAGCTTTTACCAGAGGCAGATAGGCTCTGTTACCAAAATAAACGATAGATTGAGCTGCTTCCCATCTTATAAAAGTGTTTTCATGAGTCAGTGCCTCTCTGATAATAGAAAAACCTTTTTTATTTTTCATACGTCCCAGGAGATAAACAATCCAGTATTTAGTCGAGTCCTCAGATGTATTGTAAGCATTGCTCAGTGTTTTTATAACCCTTTCTCCCTTTAAAGACTCAATAAAACTTACTGCAGGATATATAAGTTCTTCCATCTCTCCTTCCAGAACAATAAGTAAACATTCTATAGCTTCAGTAATATAATTCATCCTGAAAAGTACCCTTGCCAGAACATAATAAGCCCATATATAATCTGGTTCAAGGTTGATGGCAAGTTCCAGATCTTCCTTCGATTTATCCAGAAGATCCAATTCTAAATATAAGGCCCCCCTTGTTCCATAAGCCCAGACAAAGTCTGATTCCAGCTCTATAGATTTATTTACATATTTTAAAGCAGTCTGTAAATCACCTTCCAGCCTGTACAGTTCCCCCAGACTGGCATAAGCAAAATTACTTTCAGGATCAAGCTCTATGGCTTTCTCAAAGTAATCTCTTGCTTTATTATATTCATTTAAATGAAAATATATTTCCCCCAGGCAACCAAAAGCCCAGGAAAAGTCAGGTTCAAGATTTACAGCTGTATTAAGACAATCTATAGCTTTATCTATATTACCCAGTTCATAATGAGATACGCCGAGGCTGCAATAAGCCACTGCAAATTCTGAGTTTAGCTTTATAGATTCTTCCAAGGTCTCAATAGCTAAAAGAATATTACCCTGTTCCCTGTATATTTCTCCTATCCTGGCCAGAATAATATAATTATAAGGTTCCAATGCCAGGACTTTTTTATACAGATTGAGTGCTTCCTCGAGTTCATCTTTGCAAGAGAGAGTCTCTGCCAGAAAAAAAAGTGTTTTAGGATCTCCAGGGGTCATTTCAAGAGCTTTTTGAAAATATTCCAGGGCTTTATTATAATCTTCGGAAATAAGATAAATCTCTCCCAGTTCCCGGAGAGCATCAATATTTTCAGGGTTAATTCTTAAATCTTCCCGGACATTTTCTATATCTATCTGAACCTTAATATCTTCTACCAGTGTTTCTAAATCCTTTTCTTTAGCGAATTCCGGGTCATAGTCTATTACTTCTCTTAAAGATTCTACTGCCAGGGAAAACTCTCCCATCTCTCTGTAGATAAGTCCCTGAAGATAATAAGCTCTATAATAGACAGGCTTCATAGTGAGTATTTTTTTTACTTCTTCCAGAGCTTCGTGATACATCTTAAGATAAAAATGGGTTTTAGCAAGATAATAATGTATTCTTGGTAAATCAGACTCTAAATTAAGAGCTTTTTTAAATTCCTCAAGAGCCCGAATATAATCTTTCTGAAGGAGATAAACATTTCCTGCAGCAATATAACCTTCTACATCTAAAGGCTTTTCATTCATAAGATGACGATATTCTTCAATGGCTTTAGAGGGATTTTTAAGTATATTCTCATAAATTTGCCCCATAAGAAGATGACTGTTTATTCTTATGGGGATCAACTTTTTTAAACAATTAGAACATCTATCACTATTTTCATTATTTTTATATTGACAGTAAGGACATATCATAATTCAGCTTTCAGCTATCAGTTATGACTGATAGCTAATTCAACTCATAATCTCTTTAATTAATCTTACTATATCAGGCACTGTATCTGCCACAGGAATATGGGCTTTCTGAAAAGCTTTAATCTTGGCTTCTGCAGTTCCAAGATTGCCGGAGATTATAGCACCGGCATGACCCATTCTTTTCCCGGGAGGTGCAGTTCTGCCGGCAATAAAAGCAACCATTGGCAGATCGACACTTTTAATATAATTTGCAGCATCTTCCTCATCGCTGCCTCCTATTTCTCCTATTAAAGCCACAATAGACGTGAGGGTATCATCTTTAAAGAGCTTCAGGGCATCAGTAAAACTTGTACCTATTATAGGATCCCCTCCGATACCAATACAGGTGGATTGCCCCAGCCCTGCCAGAGTAAGAGCATTTACTACTTCATAGGTAAGGGTACCACTTCTTGAAATTACACCCACTTTGCCTGTAGTGAAAATATGACCTGGCATAATACCTATCTTACATTCTCCAGGTGTTATAATACCGGGACAGTTAGGCCCTATAAGTCGTGAATCATAGCGATCTAAGAAATAGGATACTTTTATCATATCCCGGACAGGTATACCATCAGTTATGGCAACTACCAGTTTTATGCCGGCACTTAAAGCTTCCATTATGGCATCAGCTGCAAAAGGTGCAGGAACAAAAATAATAGAAGCATTTACATCCTGTTCTTTTACAGCATCCACAGCAAAATCATAAACAGGTACACCAAGAATAGTCTGTCCTCCTTTGCCGGGAGTAACTCCTGCAACAATTTTAGTTCCATATTTAAGCATTTCTTCTGTATGAAAAATTCCTTCTTTTCCTGTTATTCCCTGGACCAGAACTCTTG
>JAKJGF010000203.1 GCA_022704525.1 Bacillota bacterium
AAATTAAAATGCGACTGGGAATTAGTTAATTTAACAAAATTAATTAATACTGAGAAGGATAAGGTTAGCTTCTGGCTAACAACGTCGTCTTCTAGAAAACTTATAAGTAGATACTCCTATTTATAGGTTTTTATAGATTTAATTCGACGGATGATCAACTATGATTATAGAGAAAGAAAAATTTACTAAAAGTGATTTACTCAAATGGATGAAGTGTGAAGATAAAAAGGAGCTTGAGAATCTCTACCGGAGGGCCTATGAAGTTAAATTAAACCATACAGGGAATAAGGTATTTTTAAGAGGTCTTATAGAATTCAGCAATATCTGCAGAGGAAACTGTAAATACTGTGGCATCAGAAGAGATAATTTATTAGAAAGGTATATTATGCCGGAAGATGAGATCATTGAATGTGCTCTATGGGCTTACAAGAATAAATACGGTTCAGTTGTACTTCAATCAGGTGAAAGAAGAGACAGGGAATTTATAAATTTTGTTGATAATATAGTAAAAAGAATCAGAAAAGTAACAGAGGATAATCTGCGAGTTGTTCTCTGTGTGGGTGAACAGGACTATGACACTTATGATAGATGGTTTAAATCAGGGTCTCACAGGTATTTGCTCAGAATAGAAACTACCAGTGAGAAATTATATAGGGAGCTTCATCCTGAAGATTCTACACTCAGAGAAAGGATAGCCTGTCTTGAAGATTTGAGAAAGGTTGGTTATCAGGTGGGTACAGGTGTAATGATAGGTCTACCCGGACAGACTGAAGAGGATCTTGTGGAAGATATACAGTTTTTTAAGGATATAGATGTAGATATGATCGGTATGGGTCCCTATCTTCCTCATAAGGAAACACCTCTTTATTCTATCTCATTAAATTCGGAAGAAGAAATTAAAAAAAGACTTACTCTGTCATTAAAAATGATAGCCCTTACAAGAATATACCTGGAAGATGTAAATATAGCTGCCACAACTGCCCTCCAGGCAGCAAATCCCCTGGGGAGAGAAATGGGATTATCCTGTGGTGCCAATGTTATAATGCCAAATATAACACCCACAAAATACAGAAAAAATTATCACCTGTATGATAATAAGCCCTGTCTGAATGAGGCTTCTGATGAATGTAAATCCTGTATAGAAAAGAGGGTAAAAAGTATAGGAGATGAAATAGCCTTTGATGAAACAGGAGATTCCCTTCATTTTAAAAGGCGTCAGAAATGATATAGGAAAGAAGGTAAAGAATGAATAAAATTATAAATAATAATAAGCTTTTAAAAGAACTTGAGGAGGATATTCAAATTTCAACCTCTAAAATTGATGAGATCCTTGCAAAAGCTAAAGAATTAAGGGGTATAAGCCATAATGAAGTTCTTACCCTTTTAAAGATTGAAGATAAAGAATTATTAAACTGCCTTTATGAAACTGCAAAATGGATAAAACAGGAAATATATGGAAAGAGGCTAGTTCTTTTTGCACCTCTATATATTTCAAATCTATGCAAAAATGAATGTTTATACTGTGCTTTTAGAAGAGCAAATAAAAAACTTATAAGGAAAGCTCTCTCTCAGGAGGAAATCAGAGAAGAAGTAGAAATTCTCCTCTCCCAGGGTCATAAAAGAGTTCTCCTTGTAGCAGGGGAAGCCTATACAGATGAAGGTCTTAATTATATTTTCAATTCAATAGAAAGTGTCTATAGAGTTAAAACAGATAAAGGAAATATAAGAAGACTCAATGTAAATATAGCTCCTCTTTCAGTGGAAGAATTTAAAGAATTAAATAAATACTCTATAGGTACTTATCAACTCTTTCAGGAAACTTACCATGAAGAGACTTATAAGAAACTCCATATAGGAGGTCCAAAAACCGATTATTTATACCGTCTTGAGACTATGGACAGGGCACTGAAAGCCGGACTTAAAGATGTGGGAATAGGAGTTCTCTTCGGTCTTTATGACTGGCGATATGAAATCCTGGCGATACTCAGTCATATAAATCATCTTGAAGAGAATTTCGGACTCGGCCCTCATACCATATCTGTCCCCAGGCTTGAACCTGCTTTTGGTTCTGAAATAAGCTATAAACCTCCTTTCCCGGTATGTGATGAAGATTTTAAAAAAATAATTGCAGTTCTCAGGATTGCTGTGCCCTATACAGGGATAATACTCTCTACAAGAGAAAACGAACAAATGAGAAGAGACGCTTTTACCCTCGGTATATCTCAGATATCTGCAGGTTCGAGAACAAATCCCGGAGGATATAAACACCCTGACAGTGAAACACCTGAAGGTATGGGAAGCCAGTTTTCTCTGGGAGATATAAGACCTCTTCAGGATGTTATAAAAGATATTGTAGTTCATGGCTATATACCTTCTTTCTGCACTGCCTGCTACAGACTTGGAAGGGTGGGAAAAGATTTTATGGATCTTGCAAAACCGGGACTTATAAAATTACACTGTCTCCCCAATGCCATGACTACATTTGCTGAATATCTTGAAGATTTTGCCGATGAAGAATTAAAAAAGAATGGTTTTAATCTTATTGAGAAGATGATAGAAAAAGACGTGGCAAAGGATGAAACAAAAAATAAAATCAGAAAAATGATTCAGGAAGTAAAATCAGGTAAAAGAGATATGTATATATAAAAAATTAAGGGTAGTCCTAAAGAGATAGTGGTAAATATAATATCTACCCATAAACCAATGTATCATTATAATGATGTATAAACATCCATATGGCTCCTATATGGTTTTCGATCTTTTTTGAAAAAGAAAGAGTTTTTCCACTTTCCTTACCAACTGCCCCATATCTTTTAGAAAGGGAAATTTCTCTTTTTATTCTCCTTCAATTTTTTCTGTTTATTATATCATATCACTACCTCTTTAGAACTACCATAATTTTTAAACCTTCTTTGTTTCATTATCCCATGTCTTACTTATTTTTCCTTTTTATGGTATAATAAAAACTTATTATTAATTTAAGAGTATAGGTATTTGCAGTTATCTGGCAAAAGCTGATAACTGTTAATAAAAGGAGTTTTACTATGAAGAGATCTATATATGCTATTATTCTTTTTTTGAGTATTTTTTTACTGTTCTTATCCACTACTTTTACACAGGGAAAATCGTATATAGAAGATAAAAATAGTTCTTCTATCAATCAGGAAGAAGATAATTTTGTAAAAATTACCGGTGAAACCATTGACAGATTAAAAAAGAAGATCTGGTTTGAACTTGATGATAAAGCCCTGAAAAGTTTAAAAGCTGAAATGGATGATGATAAATTAGAAGTACTGAAACCTCTGAAAAACTTAAAATTTTCAAAAGAAGATCTTTTAGAAGCTTTAACAAATATAAATTTGACTGAAGAGGACATTACTATAATTGAAAAATATACGGAAAATAAAATTTCCTCTGATAGATTAACATTGCTGAAGGAATTAATAAACATACAATACAAAGAGCAAGAGGTAAGAAATAAATTAGAAGAAACAGGATTTACAAAAAGTGAGATTGATGTAATTCTGGGTTATGCTGAAGTATATTCTTCTCAAAAAGAAACCGGTGAAAGGCTTTACAAATGGCTTAATTATACAGTTAAAGACGGTCTTATTTATAATGGTGTAATGACCTTTGAATTTGATCCACAGGGTTATGCGTGGATCGGAACAGGGAATGATGCTGATCCGAAATTCGGAGGTGTAAGTGTACTGAATCCCAGAGGAGATTTTATGTCCTATACTATTAAAGACGGTCTTGCTGACAACAGGATTAATGACATACTCTTTTTACCTTTAAAAGATGAAGATTTGATTAATCCTTCTAAAGGCGGTATATGGTTTGCCACAGGTTATGGTCTTACAAAACTTGATAGAAAAGGTAAGAAAAAAACCTATGATAAAGCTAACAGTGATTTACCTGATAACAGAGTTTCTTCACTTCTTCTGGATGATGAGGGAAATCTGTGGGTCTCTACCTTTGGAGGAGGCGTTGCAGTAATTGATCAAGAGGGAAAATGGGTAATTTATAACAGGTCCAATGGACTGGCAGGGAACAAAGTTGTTCCCAGTTTTAAAGATAAAGATGGAAATCTCTGGTTTGGCATATGGGATGGAGGATTATCCTGTCTTGAACCAGGTTTATTCATTAATGAAGAAATACTGGAAAATTTGAAGAAGAATATTGATAAGAAAAAATTAGAAAATTTAAAAACATTGCAAAATAAAAACTATTCTACAGCGGAACTTATAAGAAATCTAAAAGAACTAAAATTCGAGGAAAAAGAAATTGAAATAATTGTAAAACAGGCAAAATACAGTGGTAAGAAATGGACCAATTATTCTATGGGTAATAGCGGTCTTTTAAGTAATTCTGTTACCTCTATAGCTCAAAATCCTGTTGATGGAAAAATGTGGTTTGCCACATCAGAAGGATTATCTACTTTTGACGGAAAGGAATGGATTAACTATCAGGCAGAGAAGACGCCTTTTGTAATAAGTAATTTTATTACCTCCCTGGCTTTTGAAAAAGACGGAGATTTATGGATAGGTTACTGGGGAGCAGGAGTAACCTGTTTAAGTAAAGACGAAACATTTCGAAATTTCAAAGCTGAAAACAGTGAACTTATAAGCAATTATGTAGGAACAGTTGCTATTGACAGGGATAATAATAAATGGTTTGGCACATACAGCGGTTTTTCAGTACTACATACAGAAGAAAGAGATGAACTTACAGGGGATCCAGTATTTAAAGAATTTTATTCCAGAATACCTTTTAACGGTCCTTTTAATCTCATAGGGAAACCTCTATGGTCAGATTTTTACTCTTTTAACGGCAGAAAAGGTATCTATAAGGTACTTCCTGAGAATTTTAATACTTCTGCCTATCACTGGCAGATTGCTGGCAGTGAGAAGGAACAAAGGGTAAGTCTTCGTTTTGCTTTACCCATAGACCATTATGGCAATGTTACATGGTCTTATGGAGCTTTCTGGGGCGAGGGTGTTAATCTGCGCCAGGGTGGAGACATGTCTTATTCTATTACAGAGGATATGATGGGTAATATCTGGGCAGAATTCAGTGGAATAATCAGGGGAGCTGATTTTTTATCCTATGGTTATGTAACAGAGTTTACAAAACCCATTATAGATAAAAATAAAGACTATCCTTTTCCACAAAAAATACCGGCAGAAGTGGAGAAATATCTTCTTCCCGGTCGTTATATACCATCTGATAATCCTGATATATACAAGAAAGCAAAATCTCTTGTAAAAGAAAGCTCCTCAAAAGATATGTATCTAACTATGAAAGATATACTTTATTCTGATCTTTTTCGTGATATGCCATATGATTATTCCATTAATATAAGTGAGGAACAGCAAAATGATATAACAACTACAGCCAAGGAGGTAGTGGTAGAGGAACCTTTTCAGACGCTTAAAAAAAATACCGGTATATGCTGGTCTAAGGCCAGACTTTTCTGTGCTCTCTGTAAAGCAGCAGGAATTCCTGCAAGACTGGTGGTAGCTAACGGCCCTTATGTATGGAGTGAAGTCTGGATAAATGAAATGGGATGGATACCTGTTGAAACCTCACTGCCTGTTTACGATTATGGTGCAGCCAATCGACTGGCCTTCCCAAAGGTTTTTCTTGATACCAGAATACCTGTTTCTTCTATTTCCGGTAATGATGATGATACAAAATCCATTGACTGGTATCCAGGAGTAAAAGCATCTTTTGATCATGTTAATCCTGCTGAATTAAAAGAACTATCCAAATTAAGTCAGGCAAAAATCTTAATATTAGAACCTGCTGAAAAAAATGAGATTGAAAATATTCCCCTCGAAACTATGATCCCTATGTGTGAAGGACTTTATTTTATAGCCAGTAAAAGCCAGGAAATACCCGAAGAGATTAAACCACCTGAAAACTTACCGAAAGAAACCACATTAAAGGAAATTTATGATCCTTCTTTTGAAGATAAAGAGATAAAAAATACTGAAAAAATAGAAAAAGAACTTTATAAAACAGAAGAACCGGATAAATTTATTGAAACAAAAAAAGAAACAACCACTGTTTACAGTATTCTAATCTTCAACTATAAAAAGGAACTAATTGATGAGATTAAATTCAATGAACTCAATAAATCTGTTATTATAGAAAAAAAGAACCTTGTAAATTTAAATATAGTACCGGTAAAAATTGGAGATTATATCATACTGGAAATTATCAAGTGGGAACTCTCAAAAGAAAAACCTGAACCCCAGAAGACACCTACCCCCACACCGGGGAAGGAAGTTACTCCTTCTATTACTCCCGAACCGGGCAAAGAGAGCAATCCTGTTCCAGGTATAACACCGCCACCTGTTCCACCGGGGGAGTGAATAATGAGCTAAATATTAATTATTAAGTTATAGCTTTTAGCTTTCAGCTCTCAACTTTATTCCTTGAGATAATTGCTGAAAGCTGATTGCTAATAGGGTTAAACAAATTTATCGAAATTTTCTCCTTTTACACTTAGGAGAAGACAATATCTCGTTCATAATAAACATTTCCATAGGGTTTTTATTTACTGAAAAAATAGTACCCAGTGCACTTGATTCAGAACCTTTAGTTCTTGCCACAGGCTTTATATCTTTCTTTATCTGTGTAATTTCTGACTGAAAGTCTTCTTCTGTATCCAGAGTCTGCTCTTCCCATACCTCCTCCTGTTTTGTATCTATAAAATACGCATCTTCTTTTTCACTGGCACAGGTTGTAAATTCCTCCGTTTCCTGCTGCTTTACTACAGAAAATTCTTTAATCTCTATCGGAGGCGTATAGGAGGGTTTTGAAACAGGAGGCGTATAGGAGGGTTTCGAAACAGGAGGCGTATAGGAGGGTTTTGAAACAGAAGGACTATAGGATGGTCTCACAGAAGAAGTAAGAGCTGACTGTCTCTCCTGATTACTTCTGACAGGAGGGCTATAGGCCGGTCCTGTAACCGGCCTTTGAGTTGAACTCTGGACAGGGCTTAATAATAATTGTCCACAACTTCCGCAAAATTTTGCTTCAGGTTTATTAAAAGCATAACATTTAGTACATTTATTCACAAAAGACCCTCCAATTTCTTTTTAGGATGGCCAGGGCGCCCCTCCTGAAATTTTAGGCACAGATGATTTTGCCTCTAACTGGGTAGTAGGTTTTGCTTCAAGAGAAAGCCTTCCCTGCCGCAGGGCATTAGCAAGTCCCAGAGGTACCTGGGCTTCTGCTTCTATAACCTTTGCCTTCATTTCTTCTACTTTAGATTTCATTTCTTCTTCTGTAGCAACAGCCTCAACTCTTCTACTTTCTGCCTGGGCCTGAGCTATAAGTTTATCTGCATTTGCCTGATCTATTTGAAGTTGTGCTCCAATATTTCTTCCAATATCAACATCTGCTATATCAATAGAAAGTATTTCAAAGGCCGTTCCTCTATCAAGACCGCGTCTCAAGACATTCTGAGTAATCATATTAGGGTTTTCCATAACCCTTTTATGAGATTCTGCCGAACCTATGGTGGAAACTACGCCTTCTCCTACTCTTGCTATTACAGTCTCCTCTCCGGCACCACCTATGAGTTTCTCTATATTTGCTCTTACAGTAATTCTGGCTGTAGCTCTTACCTGAATTCCGTCTTTTGCTACTGCCGCTATAAGAGGTGTTCTGATTACTCTGGGATTTATACTCATACTGACAGCTTCCAGAACCTTTCTTCCTGCCAGATCAATAGCGGCTGCCTGAGAAAAAGTCAGAGGAATACCTGCTTTATGCGCTTCTATAAGAGCCAGACACACATCTGTTATATGACCTTTAGCGAGATAATGAGATTCCAGATCCTGTCTGGTTACTGCAAGTCCGGCTCTCTGTACCATTATTAACTGATCAATAATCTTATCAGCTGGCACATTTCTTAAACGCATTCCTATAAAATCCCATGGTGCCATACTTATACCGGCAGACCAAGATTTAATCCAGGTACTTAGAGGAATAAAATACAGAAAAACTCCAATAAAAAGAAATAACAAAAATATAATAATGGGCCAAAACATACTTATTACCTCCTCTTTCTAGCTTGAAGCTTGTCTGCCCTGACCATAGACAGCAATAGCTTCTCTCATTTTGGTATCTGCTATTATATTCTGCATATCATAATAGTCCAGTACCGAAAACTTACCCTCTGCCAGGGCCTGGGCCAGGGCTTTAGGAACTTCTGCCTGGGCTTCAATCAGCTTGGATTTGGCTTCTTCAACAAGTGCTTTCATTTCTTGACTTCTTGCTATAGCCTGGGATCTTCTCTTTTCTGCCAGGGCCTGAGCTATCTGTTTATCTGCATTTGCTCTGTCAAGTTGAAGTTGAGCACCAATATTTTTTCCTACATCCACATCGGCAATATCTATTGATAGTATCTCGAAGGCTGTTCCTGCATCCAGACCTTTAGACTGAACAGCTTCTGATATTATCTCAGGATTTTCAAGAACTTCTTTATGAGATTCAGCAGAACCTATGGCTGTAACAATACCTTCACCAACTCTTGCAAGTACTGTTTCCTCTCCTGCTCCTCCAATAAGTTTGTCAATATTTGCTCTTACTGTCACCTGGCAGATGGCTTTAACCTGAATTCCGTCCTGTGCCATGGCTTCTATAAGGGCAGTCTTCATTATCTTGGGGTTAACACTCATTTTTACTGCATCCAGAACATCTCTTCCTGCCAGATCAATAGTTCTTGCTTTATCAAGGCTCAAATTTATACCGGCCTTATTTGCAGCAATAACTGCGCTGACTACATTATCTACATTTCCTCCTGCCAGATAATGATCTTCCAGTTCATATATGGA
>JAKJGF010000204.1 GCA_022704525.1 Bacillota bacterium
TAGCACTTTCACCCAAAATATTTACATCTTCTAAAATATTATCTTTTGGAGGTATAACCAGAAGGCGACCTGTTTTCAAATTATTTGGATTTTCTATAGTGTTTGCATTACAGAGAGAAAGAACAGAAACTCCATAATCATGTGCAATACTGTAGATAGTTTCTCCTGATTTCACCTTATGGGTAACGCCTTTTACAGTAAAACCAGTAGGTATAACTAATATCTGTCCTACTTTTATATGTTCCTCTGCCTTTATGTTATTTACCTCTAGGATCTCCTGAAAGGGAATTCCGTAATTACGAGAAATAGAAGATAAAGTATCACCAGATTTAACTTCATAGGTAGTTTTAAAAAATTCTAAAGGTATTATAAGTATTTGACCTGTTTTTATAATGTCAGATTCATCAAGGGAATTAGCTTTTAAAATAGCCTGGAGAGAAACTCCATACTTACGAGAAATAGAAGATAAGGTTTCTTTCGGCATAACCTTATGTTGAATATCAGCAAGTGCAAAAGAACTCAGGTATAAAAAAATTGATAAGAAAATACAAAACCGTATCAAAATATATCACTCCTGAAATAGTAAATAGTTAATAGTAAGAGGTGAACTTCACAAAATCGAGGTATATTATGAATAATTACTTATATTATAAATATATTTATTCAATAAGTCAATTCAATGTATTAC
This sequence comes from Bacillota bacterium, assembly GCA_022704525.1. Taxonomy (GTDB): domain Bacteria; phylum Vulcanimicrobiota; class SpSt-956; order SpSt-956; family JAKJGF01; genus JAKJGF01. The sequence continues at coordinate 689 of JAKJGF010000204.1, forward strand.
CTGTCTTACTCTGAAGATTATAAAGAAAAAAGGGCCATCAGGTCTTACCTTTCTCTATGATTTAGATTATGAACTTGTAAAAAAGATAAGATCTTCCCTCAAAGATGATTCAATTATTATTACATCTGAGCTGACTTTTAAGGTTTTAAATATTACTCTTAAAAGGGAAGGAGTGCCAATTATAGCTGTAAAAAATGAATTCCTCGGTGGAAATATAGGATGTGCAGGCCTTCTTACTGTAAGGGATATTATTAAAACTATAAAAAAGAAGAAAAACATTAAATATATCCTACTTCCCTCTATAATCTTTGATGAAAAAGGTCTGGATATAACAGGGAAATCTTATCTGAAAATAAATAAGGGCAAAGTCATATTAATATAATCTTTAAAAAAATTAACATTTTTTTAACATTTACCCTCTTTAATCTTTCCTGTATTAAGTTATAATATATTTTATAAGGACAATATTATTTTAAAAAAGACAGGTGATAAGAATGGGAGATATTATAAAAAGTATTGGAACTCGGGAAATTATAGAAACAAAAGTAACCCCAAAAGTAAACAAAAGAACTGAAGAAAAGGTTAATATCGACACAACAGATGTCTGCACACTGGGTAACAGTGAATTTACAAAACTTTCAGCAGATATAAATATCCGTCGTTCAGAGGCCATGAAAGAACTTGTTAAATCTGCTGCAGATATGATGAAGGCACATAAAACAGATGGCACAGGAAGTCCAAAATTTATAACAGATCTTGGCAATGATAGCAAATTTAACATAGGCGATCTTTTTTCTCACATTTCAGGAGAGAAAGGTTTCCATGAAACTCCTGCTAATACCGATATCAATCAGACTCAATTTATGAATGATCTCATAAGTAAATTAGGTTCTAAAAGTAGAATGCAGAATATTCAGGATGTATCAAAGTTACAGGGACGTATCCCCACCCTGGCAGAATTAAATGATGAGTTTAAAAAACTTGCTTCTGATCCTGCTGTTCCCTTTGAGTATATCATAGACGGATGTTATGCCAGAGCTCATTATATGTGTAAAGAAATGATGAAAGATAATATTAACTGCGCTAAAATGTTTACAATGATTGAGAATTTATGGGGTGGAGGAAGGTTGACAGCACAAAATAAATTTATGAATGCTGAATGGTGGTATCACGTTGCACCTCTAGTATTTGCAGAAGATCCTGCCACAAAGAAGATAGAAGGTTATATTATAGATCCCGGTATGGCAGATCATCCTCTCAGAGCAGAAGAATGGGTGGATAAAATGTGGGATAAGAAGATAAATATAAAGATAGATATTACCAGAGCTTCCCAGTTCGGTCCTCTTGAGTCTGAAGGTGAAAATGCAACCTTTGATGAAAGTATGCCTGCTACTATAAAGATAATGAAAGACTATACCCAGGCTCTTAAGAAAATTAAAGAAACTTACTATGCTCATCATCCGGAGGAAAAACCACCGGATAAAATTATTATTTGAAAGGAACTGTTATGAGTAATCCTATAATTACCTTTGAAGAGATAGTCCGTGGTATAGGAAAAAAGCAGGATAATGATGATTATAATGTAATATTCAGAACAAAAGCTGCCTTTTACTGGATAAAAAAGGAAAAAGAAGATGAATTAAGGATACTTGCAGATTCAGCTAAAAGCAATTCAGTACTTACAATTAAATGTGATGCCCTTTCAAGAGAAATACTTGAGGTAAAAGGAATATAGAACGTGAAACGTGAAACGTGAAACGTGTAAAGGGGTGCAGGGGCAGAACAGCAGGGGCAGAACGCAGAGGGGCAGAACAGTAGGGGCAGAACACTGTTCTGCCCCTACTGTTGTGAAGGATAATACTCGCTCATTATCTTTCTTGTATGTTCCATAAGTTCTTCTACCTTTTTAGGGCCGAATTCAGTGGTATCTATGGGAGGGAGAATAATGGCCTCCACTGTGCCGGGATAAACAAACAAACCTGTATTGGGAAACAGTGTTGCAGTATTTTTAAGAATAATTGGTATAAGTGGTACTCCTGTTTTAGCAGCAAGGAAAAAAGCTCCTTTTTTAAATTCTCCCAGTGTATTTTTCTCACTCCTGCTCCCTTCCGGAAAAATGACAATATTTGTGCCATCTTTAACCCTTTTAACAGCCTCAATAAGTGATCTTGCACCGGCAGTAGTCTTGGAACGATCAATAGGTATCTGACCTGATCTCTGGAGATGCCATCCTATAAAGGGCCAGCTAAAAAGTGACTTTTTAGCTACAAAACGAAAAGATACAGGTAAAATTGTCAACAGAACCCATATGTCAAGATAACTCTGATGATTTGAAGCAAAGATAAAAGGTCCTTTCCCATTAATATTGGAAAGACCTGATACAGACAATTTAATACCTGCCCCCCACACACATCCCTTACCCCAGTTATGGGCGCACCAGTGCTGACTTTCTCCTGTAGAATCAAAAAGAGAAAAAAATACTGAAAGAGAACTGAGTATAACAGTAACTATAAGATGAATTAAAGCCACAAAATATTTTCTCATAATCTATACCTTCCAGAAAAACAATTATATCACAAAATCATTTAATACTCTATAAATTTAAAAAATTTATAGAAAAAATCTCTTGCTCTTTTTTAATTTATAGATATAATTAAAGGATGTTTGTTCCAAGAATTTCCCTTATAAAAGATGAGTTAGAATCAGTAGAAAAAAACTTAAATAAACTCATGAAAAAACTGGAAGCACAGGATTATTGTTTAAATTTCAATGGTACCTTTTTAAATGCAACTCTTTTATTACTTTCCTACAGATTATTCAGTAACAAAAGGAAAAAATTTATTATTCATCTGGCTACAGCTCTGGATGGTATTTACATAGCTTCATCAATTCACAACAGAGTTATTGATAATAGTATGTTCCAGACTACAGATAATTACAAAAAGGAAAATAAAATATCTATTTTAATTGCTGACCATATACTCTCAACTACAATTACCTTCCTTTTAAAAGAAGCAAAGCCTCCTGTAGCTCAACCCATATATAATACTCTGCTGAACATGTGTGAAGGAGGACTTCTGAAGATAAAATCTGATTATTCTATAGAAACTACTGAAAAAGATTATATTAACATGGTAGAAAAAGGCATGGCTTCAATAACAGAGATGTCCTGTAAATCAGGAGGTATAATAGGAAAAGCTACAGATAAGGAAATACTGTTATTAAATAATTATGGCAGGGCCATAGGAATAGCCTTTTCCATAGGAGAGGATCTATTAGAGATTAAATCTATTAAAAAAAATAAAGAAATGGAAAATAGATCAAGTGAAAAACTCAAAGTCACCCTTCCACTCATATATACTCTGAATAAAGCTACTCAGGAAGACAGATTTAAATTAGATAAATTTTATTCTTCTCCTGATCGGCCAGGATTAAGAGATGATATAAAAAAAATAATTGATAAATATGAAGGCCTGAAATATGCATCAAAAAAAGTTTCTACATATGTAGAATATGGGAAAAAGCAATTAACAGAAATTAAAACATGTGAAGCTAAAAAAGCCCTATATGACCTTGGAAATTTAATACTTACAGGAGAATGGTGGGATAATGAAAGATCCCAGAGAAGAATTATATAACTATATTTATCCCCGTTCCAGAGAACTTAGAAATATACTAAACACCGAAATAACTTCTAAAGGTAAGATTACATTTGCCCGTTTTATGGAAATTGTTCTTTATCATAAAAAATGGGGATACTACAGTAATGAGAACAGTTTCATCTATAATGACTACTTAACTTCACCAAAACTACATTATGCCTTTGGAAAACTGATAGCGAAAAAATTACTGCATATGTGGGAAAATATGGGAAAACCTGCTCATTTTACAATAGTTGAAATGGGAGGAGGAGATGGCCTTCTGGCACGACAGATTCTTTCTACCTCAATTAAATACTATCCGGAATTTCACAGAGCTATAAATTATTTAATTCTTGAACTTAACAACAGGGCTTATCAGGAAAAAGAAGATAAATTATCTTTTTGTATATATGAAAACCTTGATATACCACTTAAAGAAGTCCGGGGTTGCTTTATATCAAATGAACTATTAGATTCCTTTCCTGTTAACATAGTAATTAAAAAAGAAAAAAAATTAGAGGAAGTTTTTGTAGCTCTTCAGGAAGAAGAACTTGTAGAAATAATAGATAAACCCTCTACAGATGAACTTGAAGAGTACTTCAGGAAATTGAACATTTCTCTTCCTGAGGGTAATAAAGGAGAAGTTAACTTAAAAGCCTTGAACTGGCTTAAAGAAGTAGCAGGATCTCTTAAAGAAGGTTATATAATGACTATAGATTATGGATATACAGCAGAGGAATTATTCAATGAAAAAAGAAAAGAAGGAACTCTTATGTGCTTTTATCAACACAGTTTCAACTCCCATCCTTTTACAAAACCGGGATATCAGGATATAACAACTCATGTGGATTTTACCACACTGATAAATGAAGGAAAACAGATGGAATTAACAGTAGAAGAATATACAACCCAGAGAGAATTCCTCCTTGGACTTGGTATAGAGGAAGAAATAAACAGTCTGAATAAATCCGAAATGAATCTCTTAGACTATAACAGTCAAACGAAGGCCCTCAACAGATTGATAGACCCGGCAGGTCTTGGAAAAATTAAAGTATTAATACAAAAAAAATCTTAAGTCTTCAGCTATCATTTGCCAGCTTTTATAGGAATTGCACATCACTTCGTCTCACATCTCACGTTTTTTCACTTTTCACTTCTCATTTCTTATCCCTTATTTCCGTCAAAAGGTGTATTATTTTTTCATTCTGCTCTATAATTAAAGTATTCTGTTTTAAAAGTAATTCCATAGCTTCAATAGAATAATAAGATGATATAGCCTGTTGTTGATGTGCTGTATGTGCTCCCTTCAAATTGTCCTGTACCTTCTTTACAAGTTCCTTATAATCCTCTGTTAACTTTTTATTTTCAGAAATATAAGAATTAGATAACCCCCCGGAGTTAACCGTAGAAGAAGGACTGGAATTAGATACAGAATTTAAAACAGGCATCTTTACATTCTGAGACATACTGAAAAAGAACATAAAACTTACCAGAATGCCAGTCAACATAATCATTAAGAGACCTATCTTTTTTTCACTAAAGTTTTTTCTATTACCTTTAAGCTCAGAGTCACTCATAAAATCCCTCCTAAGATTTATAAAATAATCTACCTATAAATGTTAAGTATTTAATATATACTTTATAAAGAGCAGCAATGCTTGCATAATCTTCAGAACAAGGAATTACTTTAATTAAATTTTTTTCATTATATAAGCTGACTAATTTCCTGTAAGCACACTTTTCAGGTAAATCCTCGACAGCTATGGCATAATTACCATATATTCTGCATGAATAAGGTCTGACAGGGTAAATAAAACAGTTTTTTTTTTCTTTAGTATAAAAGGGACATAAGATATCCCGGGCAGAAGAATTATATAAATTCAATCGAAGAGAAAGAAATTTTTCATATTCCTCCATAAGGGATGAGGGGAAACCTTTTTCTTTAAGAAAATGATTAATATAATCCTCTTCTAGACTGCTAACTTTTTGTCTGGCTGCAGCAGTACAGCATTTATAACAATTGCCACAAATATTCTTACTTTCATGAGAAGGTAGTGCAGAATCCAGTTTTATATACAATCTTTTTATAAGATATATAAAGAACCTGTTCATAGCTTTTATTATAACATATTAATTGAATATTGGAAGTTTTTAGATTATAATAGGTTTATATTAAATCTCGTATTATGTATCACAAATTATTTAATAAACTATAAGCAGGAGAATAACAAATGAAAGAAGATATATTACAAAAAGAACTTGATAATTTGAAAGAACTCCACAGTGACATCATATCCATAGCATCTCATGAACTCAAGACACCTCTCACCAGTATAATAGGATTCACGAAAATTATTAAAGAAAAGCCCAATATAAATGAAGAGACCAGAGAAAAATGCCTGAAAACGATCATACAACAGAGTGAAAGAATGCACAGACTAATTAATAATATGATTACATGGCATCAAATTAAAATGAAAATTATAAAAATATATATTACTCAGGTCAATATTAGCCTTCTTATAAAAGATATTCTTAAAAATTTTCTGAATAAGATAAATAAAGACCATATAAAATTAACTATACATATTGAAGATGATATTACTTTCTCTGGTGACGAAGAAAGATTAAGAGAAATAATAGAGAATCTACTGGAAAACTCTATAAAACATATAGATGAGGGTTTAAAGATAGAAGTAAGAGCAGAAAAAATAAATAAAAACCACTTTAATTTAACTATTTCAAATACAGGATTTATATTAGATGAGATGATAAAAGAATCTATTTTAAATAAAAATTATCCTCTTTTGAGTGGAATAAAAATAGATAAATCTACTGCACTGAGTCTTGCAATTTCAAGATCATTAGTTGAACTATTAGGAGGAAAAATACATTTTGAGCCAATAAATCCTAAAGGATCTAAATTTATTATAGAATTCACATAAGCCATCAGCTATCAGCTAAAACCTGCTGACCCTGTCCATATAGATTTTAATGACTCTTGTATGTAAGAATGCTAAATGCTTAGTACGGCAACAGGTAAGATGGTATCCATATGAAGAACCTGTCTCTGTCCGGGTTCTTACGCAAAATCTATGATCCTGTTACAATAAAATCTGTTATTACAGTAATCTACAGTTTTGCATTTATTTAAGTTATAACTTTCTCCTTTGAGGGCATATCTTTTGCTCCAGAGCCCGGACAGGGACAGGTGTATATTTTTTGGGATACTCTTTTATTTGGAGCGTTAATCAGGGACTGTAAATATGATAGGTTTATTTCTTAACAATCCCTTACTATATAACAATCTCAAAAATATCATCCAGAGCTAATTGACCATTCCAGACATATTTCATAGAATTTTCTTTTAAGGATTCCATACCTTCTTTCTGGGCAAACTTATGAATAGAGTCAGGTATTGGTCTCTTTATAAGTTCAGATTTAATCTTTTTAGTCATATGGAGTACCTCATATATACCTACATAGCCATAATAACCGGACTGATCACAGAAAGAACAACCCCTGCCGCTATAAAGTTTTACTTTTTTACTTTTAGTTGTAATATCTAAAAAGTCCCATCGCCAGTCATCTTCTGTTACATATTGTTCAGTTTTACAATAGGGACATATTTTATTTGCCCATCTCTGTGTTATTATACCATTTAACCCTGAAGCAATCCAGAAAGGACTTATGCCTTTTTTCATAAGGCCACAAATAGTTTCAGCTGAATGAAAATAAGTTTCCAGGCTGCTCAGTACTATTTGCCCGGATAAAGCCGCACGAAAAGCCATCTCTATTGTATCTCTATCAGAAAGTTTATCTATAAGGATAATATCTGTATCATAATTAGCAACAGATCTTATAGCATCAAGATATGTAAATCTTTCAGAAACATGAAGATAATTTATACCTTTAAACTGTAAATTCATAGATTTACCAATGACTATTATGCTTCTAAAAGGATTTGCTATCATATGAAGAAGCGCAAAAAGTGTTGCTTCACTATCACTTCCAGGAGGGCTGGATAGAAGGATGAGACCTTTATTTTTTCTGGTTATCTCCTGCAAGGGTTTAAAAGTTTTTTCATCTAAAACAAGATTCCAGAAATTAGCAAAAGTATGTCTCTGATTTAATATTTTACAATTAATTCTTTCTCCATCAGAAGTTCTGAGAATTGAAGCTCTGATCCTGAGAAGTTTATCTCCAATTTTCACATCACATTCATTTGATAGAGAAGTGGCAGGACTGGCTATATTTATATCTGTCATAACCTTAATTCTTAAAGGAATAGCTTCCGCCATAGCAGGAGATATAACCTGAACATCATGGATTCTACCATAAATTCTAAATCTAAGTAATAAACCCTCTGGAATCGGTTCAAAATGAATATCTGAAGCTCTATTTTGAAGAGCCAGTTTAAATATATCATCTACCAATTCCAGAGCAGGTTTTTCAGGTATAGTCCTGAGTGTTGACGGAGCATCCAGTCTTA
>JAKJGF010000397.1 GCA_022704525.1 Bacillota bacterium
CTGCCACAACACCGGCAAGGAAAGAACCTTCTTCTTCTTTAAATGTACAGGACGCCACATTGGGTTTATCAACAACTTCATCAATAATAGCAAAATGAGTATCAGGATGAATTTCAGCAGCTTCAGAAAGGGAATCCTTTGTTAAAAAACCTATAGAAAATATAAGATTATAGCCAAGATCTGCAAAAGCATTTAAATTTGAACCGTAATCAGTAGTAGAACTTGATTCTACAACCTGTGTTTCCACAGCCAGTTCCTTACTGGCTCTTATCATACCTTCATTTGCAGAATCATTAAAGGACTGGTCTCCAAGTCCTGCCGCGTCGGTTACAAGTCCCACTCTCACGCTACTGGAATTACTGCTATCTTCTTTATTACAGGAAGATAGAGATAACAAAAAGATTAAACACAGACAAAGAAAACTTCTCCCCCGGAACAAATCTATCACGTTCCTTTCCAAATTTATAAACACAGATAAGATAATTCTCCATACAGTATAATTTCCCTACAAATTTAACTAAAATAATAAGGGAATATTTCCTTAACTCTTTATTATATAATGGATACAATGGGAAGCGTAAGACGTGATAAATAGGTTTAAGTTTTATAAAAGCCCTTGCACCTCAGATGGATATTATAAATCCTGATTTAGCATATTCTTGAGAAGGTTTATTTATTTCTTAACAAAGATCCATTCTTCTACGGGTAAATTATTCAACGTTTTAAAACCCAAATCGTGTAATCCTCTTATAAGGCGAATTTTATTTTCTTCTGAAGATACATTTATCCCTCCAATATACTCTGGTAAATAAACTCCGTCTTTTACCATAACTTCATAAACAGGGGTTTTATGTGCTCTATCAAGAGAAACACGAGCAGGGAAATCTTCCTCTCCAATTCTTCCAAATTTTCCAACACCATAAATAACAGTATCTGTCCTTTTAAGCAAATTATTTGAAAGAACAATAGTACCCTTTTCAGGAGATTTAGAAAGATGAAAAAAGGTATAATTTGCTGCCCCTACGTCCATATCTCTATCTGAGGTAATCCCACGATTCGATATACCAAGAGATAATTTACGTTCTTTTGTAGGTAAAAGAGTTGCCGTAGAACTAAAAATATCAAGTATTGCCTTCACTTCATCTTTACTATAATTATTATGAACCAGAACATATTTAACTAAATTACTCTGGATGTGCTCTTTTGCATCAAAACGAATCCAGTAAGGTTTACCCTGTGATATATTTGAAGGTTTATCCTGTAACGGTTTCCAATTATAATCAGGAAGAGAACGTGGAAAAAATCCGGTATTAGTTCGAATATAAGTTAAAAGATAGGCTATCTGAGTTTCCAGAGAAGTATCTTTCATTCTTTTAAAAGTATTTTTATATTCCGGTGTATCCAGTTTTAAAGCCTGAATATTTTTCTGAAGATAGAGAATTTCCATTTCACCTTTTGAAGGTTCTTTTATATCTGTACCTAATGCTTTTCCGAAAATAGAAAGAATTTCTTTAATACTTACACCACCGGGGGCTTCTATTTCAATATCACCCTGGAGGGTAAGAGAGTTTACCAGCTCATTATGTTTATAGGAGTAAGCTTTTTCATAGGGCCTGTATCTTACAGTTATATCTGAAGGAAGGCTAAGAGTAAATATTTTACCTGTCTGTTCCAGAAAACCTCCTTCTACAAGTTTTCCTTTGGAAAGTTTTGTTACAGGCACAGCAAATACACCTTCTTCATACAGGGCACCGGAAGTTTTAAA
>JAKJGF010000205.1 GCA_022704525.1 Bacillota bacterium
AAAATCTTCCCTTGTACCGAAAGTTCTTACACAGTGACCTGGGTCTGCAAGAACAGCCATATCAGAATTTAATTGTATTTTATATCTTTGAAAGAATTTCTCACAGGCTTCATACAGTTCTTTATTTATTACCCCTTTACCGGTCCATCCGTCAATAAACTGTATGTCTTTACCGGGATTATTCTTAAGAATCCATATAAGAGCATTTTCGTCAATACCTTTATCCCTGATAATAGAAATACTGTAATGTTTAAGCCTGATACCGTATTTTGTCTTTATATATCTTTTCATAAGAATACCTGCCGGTGTCCCCGCTCTTGCCAGTGATACAAAAATAATATCTCTTCCTCTCTTTTTAAGGATCTTTTCTGAAACTATTGCTACTGACATAGCAACTTTAAAGGAAGAAACCTGGAGAGTTTTATGGAACAGGTCTAAATATTCCCGGGAAGGAACATATTCTATGGGAAGCATTTCAGAATAATGGATGCCTCCCTGTATTGCCTTTTCCCTATCTTCTGTAGACTGCTCTTTTATAAGATGAGAAATATCTTTTAAAACAAAGATTACATCTTGAGGGCTGTAACTGCCTATCTGTGGTGGAGAAGATAAGTTGTTTGCTTTTATTTCGTAAAAATTCATAAGTAAAACAGTTCCTTACAAATACAAAATTTCTTTCTGTAAATAATTCTGTGAAGATATAATTTATTACGGCAACAGGTAAGTTGGTATCCATATGGAAAACCTGTCACTGTCCGGGCTCTTACACAAAATCTATGCTCCTGTTACAATAAAATTCTGTTATTACAGAATATACGGTTTTATATTTATTTAAGTTATAACTTTCTCCTTTGACGGCATATCTTTTGCTCCAGAACCAGGATAGTGACAGGTGCACACGCATCACACTTTGTGGACCTATTTTTCAGCTTTATCACAAAAAAATTTACAGGTGACAAAATTTTATCTCAATTTTTTTATAAAGTCAAGAAATTTAAATAATACATAGGAAATTATAAATTTTTAGAGAATTTTTATAATCAGTCTCTTCGTAAAATAATGTATAAAAACTTTCATTCTTATAAAGCTATCAGCAGTCAGCTATCAGCTATAAGATTAAGGGATAAAAGCTGAAAGTTGATGGCTACAAGCTGAAAGCTATAACATTATGAAATTATTCGATTATTTAAAAAAAACAGCTTCATCAAAAACAAAAACCTGTCCTGCCTGTAATAAAGTTAACAGAGAGGATGCAAAGTTCTGTACCTCCTGTGCTGCTTCATTCTCTCAGAATAGAATCTGTTCTTCCTGTGGGGCAGAAAATAGTGATACTTCACGTTTTTGCCATCAGTGTGCAAACCCTCTTACTGTTTTAACAAAAACCCTGGAAGAGACAGGCAGTATTATTGGTTCCCGCTATGAAATTCAGAAAAAAATTGGCAGTGGTGGTATGGCCGCTATCTATAAAGCCTATGATATAAGACTGGGAAATAGAATTGTAGCTGTTAAAGAAATGAGTGTATCTGATATTACCAAAGAAAAAGAAAAACAGTCTATCTTTGAGGCTTTCAAGAGAGAAGCAGAAATACTGGCAAAACTGAACCATCCAAATCTTCCAGGTGTATCAGATTACTTCAGCGATATGAATAAACAGTATCTTGTAATGGATTTTATAGATGGTATGACTCTGGCTGAATTATTAGAAAAAACTGAAGGATTCCTTGAGGAAGACAGGGTTATAAATTGGGGTATTCAGCTCTGTAATGTACTGAATTACCTTCATAGCCAGACTCCTCCTATTATATTCAGAGATTTAAAGCCTGGAAATATTATGCTGGATGAAAATGATAAAATAAAACTGATTGATTTCGGTATTGCCCGTCTTTTCAAAAAAGGTAAGACCAGTGATACAATCTGTATGGGTACACCCGGTTATGCACCACCGGAACAGTATGGTAAAGGGCAGACTGATGCCAGAAGTGATATTTATTCTCTTGGAGCTACTCTTCATCATCTTCTGACACTGCATGACCCGGGGGATATCCCTTTTAAGTTCGACCCTATAAGGGAGATCAATCCCTCTGTATCCAAGGCCATGGAGAATATTATCATCCGTGCTGTAGAAATGGATATAGATAAGAGATGGCCCACTGTCAGTGAAATGGGGCAGGTTCTTTCATCATTGCAGATTCCTCAACCTCTATCTCTCTCACTTTCAACTACATCCTTAAACTTTTTAAGAGTTTCACCTTCAGGCACAGGTGATTACAAAACTATAAGTGAAGCTATAAAATCAGCAAAACCAGAAACAACCATCTATGTCCATCCCGGTTTATACCGAGAAGGTCTCATTCTTGATAAAGCAATTTCAGTTATTGGTGAAGGGCCCCAGGAAGAAATTATAATTGAAAATGATTCTGATAATTGTATACTTATGAAAACAGATAGGGCCACTGTGTGTAATCTGACACTGAGATGCAGAAGCAGTGAAAAAGATAAGAATTACTATGGAGTAGAGATAATCCGGGGACATCTGATAATTGAAGACTGTAATATAAGCTCTACATCCCGGTCATGTATAGCTATTCATGGTGCCACTGCAAATTCGATTATAAGAAGATGTAAAATTCATGATGCCAGGGGAAGTGCTGTTATTATTTATGAAGACGGTGTCAGTTCAATAGATGATTGTGATATATCTGGAAATACTATGGCAGGGATTATCGTTTTTCAGCAGGGAAATCTTACTATGAGACAATCTAGAATCCATAAGGGAAAAGACCAGGGTATTTATATCCATAAGGGAGGTATGGCTATTATAGAAGACTGTGAGATTTTCGGGAATACTGGCACAGGGATTCAGATTGAAGATCAGGGAAATTCAACTATCAGGCGATGTAAGATTTATGATGGTAAAGACCATGGTATTATAGTTTCCAGAAAAGGTATTGTCACTATTGAAGAATGTGAAATCTATGGAAATGCTCTTCCCGGGATTTCAATATCCCAGGAAGGTAATCCAACTATCAGAAATTGTAAGATTTATAATGGAGTCCGTGGTATTACTGTATCCGGACATGCCAGAGGACTTATAGAATACTGTGAGATCTCTGGAAATAGCAAATCAGGTCTGGAAGTCTGGGAAGAGGGTAATCCTATTTTAAATCATTGCAGAATCTATGGTGGGAAACATCACGGTGCTTATTTTTATAATAAAGGTGCCGGTATTTTAGAGAATTGTGAAATCTCCGAAAACAATGGACCGTGCATTGAAATTACATCAGAAGGAAATCCTATAATAAGAAATTGTAAGGTATTTAATGGACAGAGCTATGGTATCTATATCTGGTTAAAAGGAGCAGGCACTATAGAAGATTGTATTATATACAGCAATGTTTTAAAGGGCATTGAAATTGGAGAAAACTGTCATACTGTAGTTCAAAACTGTAAAGTAACTTAAAAAAGCAAATACAGGGGAAAGGGAACATTTGTTAGTAAAAAGGCCTTTATTATGAAATTCTTTAATTATTTTAAAAAACCTGTTTCGTCAGGTAAAAAATCCTGCCCTGCCTGTAACAAAGAAAACAGAGGAGACGCAAAATTCTGTATTTTCTGTGCTACATCATTTTCCCGGGGAAATATAATCTGTGTTTGCGGTGCCAGTAATGATGAAAGGGCATGTTTCTGCCAGCAATGTGCAAGGCCTTTAGAGGCAAATATGTCTGAAGAGGGTAAAGAAATAGATTCACTTGCAATAGACAGTATATTAATGAGCCGATATAAGATTCTTGAGAGAATTGGAGTGGGAGGAATGGGTGCTGTTTACAAAGCAATCGATATACGTCTGGGGAATAAAATCGTAGCTGTAAAAGAGATGAATGCCATGGCAGTTATTGAAATAGAAGATAGAGAATCTGTACTGGAAGCTTTTAGAAAAGAAGCGGAAATGCTTGCAAATCTTAATCATCCAAATATCCCCCGTGTAACAGATTACTTTAATTATATGGGTAACCAGTATCTTATTATGGATTTTATTGATGGAATTACAATGGCTTCTTTTTTGAAGATCACCGAAGATCTCTTGACGGAATCCAGGATAATAGAATGGGCTTTACAGCTCTGTGAAGTGTTGAATTACCTTCATAATCAGTCCCCTTCTATTATATTCCGTGATTTAAAGCCCGCCAATATTATGATAGACCATAAGGAAAATCTAAAGCTTATAGACTTTGGCATTGCCAGGCTTTTTAAAGCAGGTAAAAATTCTGATACTATATACTTAGGAACTCCCGGTTATGCTCCTCCGGAACAGTATGGAAAAAGTCAGACTGATGCAAGAAGTGATATCTATTCCCTGGGGGCTACTCTCCACTATCTTACAACAGGAAGGGATCCGGGGACATCACCTTTTTCATTTTCTCCTGTAAGGAACTTTAACCCCCATATATCTGAGGCTCTGGAAAATCTTATTATGAAAGCTGTAAAATTTAAGCCTCATGAAAGATGGCAAAATATCATTGAGATGAAACAGGTTCTATCTTCACTGAGAACACAGGTGGAAACTGCAGGAATAAAAGTGCCACAGGAGCCAAGTACCTCAATTTATAAAACAGAAACACCCAATCCTCTGGTGGTCTCACTTTCTGGTTTATGTGATTATCAAACTATAAGTGAAGCCATAAAGGTTGCAAAAGCGGGAACGATTATATATGTTCACAGTGGTATATACAGGGAAGGCCTGATTCTTGACAGGGCAGTTGAAATCATCGGTGAAGGGAAAGAAGGAGAGATTATAATTGAAAGTGAAAATTCCAGCTGTATTCTTATGGAAACAGAGGAAGCTTCCATACGTAATCTGACTCTGCGATGTACTGCCGGTATAAAAAAGTATTATGGGGTGGATATACCCAGGGGACGTCTGGTAATTGAAGACTGTGATATAAGGTCTGATTCTCTGGCATGTATTGGAATTCATGGAGCAAAGGCAGCTCCAGTCATAAGAAAATGTAAAATCCATGACGGGGAACGGGGCATTGTCTTTTCAAAAGAAGGAAAAGGAAATATTGAAGAGTGCGAAATTTTTTGTAACAAAAAAGAAAATATAAAAATTACAGAGAAATCCGATCCATTTATAAAACAGTCGAAGATTTATAAAGGCAAAAACGGTGGTATTATAATTACCACTAAAGGTCTTGGCACTTTTGAAGAATGTGAAATTTACGACAACACACTTTCCGGTATTATAATCTCCCGGGAAGGTAATCCAATTATAAAAAGATGTAAAATCTATAATGGAAGCCGGGGGATCCTTGTTTCTGAGAATGGTGCAGGACTTCTGGAAGAGTGCCATATTTTTAATAATACTAAATCAGGGGTGGAAATTCTGGACAGGGGAAACCCTACCCTGTCTCATTGCAGGATTTATGATGGTAATCTCCAGGGTATCTATATTTATAAAAAAGGGGAGGGCACCATAAAAAACTGTGAACTCTCAGGAAATAAAGGCGCCGGAATTGAAATTACTTCAGAGGGAAATCCCATTATAAAAAATTGTAAAATTTTTAATGGGAAAAGCTATGGTATCTATATATGGTTAAAAGGAGCAGGTACATTTGAGGAATGTGAGATCTTCGGCAATGTTTTGCCAGGGATGGAAATCGGTGAGAACTGCAATCCTACAGTTAAAAATTGTACTATTAATTAAATCACTAACAGAATACAACAAAGTTCAAAAACTTTATACCTGAGGAAGAAAATTTTTCAGAAATTGCCTTCTTTTTCTCTTCATCTATATCTCTTTCCAGGAAGAAAAAAATTTCTTCATACTGTCCTGGAAGAATATTATAAACAAAATTCATTATTCCATCATCAAAGGGATTACTAAAAGAAATAGCACTTTTTACAGCATATCCCTCTTTATTAATTGAATGAATAGGGCTTCTTGTAGCGGATTGAAAATAGATATTTTTATCCATCTCTGAAGCAATCATAGCAGGAATATATATATATTCATTACATCCGAGACAGAGGGTTTTTTCACTGTTTCTGAATTCCGTAAGATTACTGGCAATCTGAGAAATTAATCTGCTGATTTTTTGATTGTCCTCTCCGTAAATACCAAATCTTCCATTAATTCCATTATAAAGATATTTTCTTTCTCTTCCGTACGTATCTATAAGAGTAAAAATATAATTATTCTCTAAAGGAAATTTTATGGTATTTATATTTACAGATATACTATTCTTCTTTGGAATATTATAGTCTGTATCTTCAGAGAATGTTCCTTCATATCTGATATTTCCACTTATGAGGGAAACAGTGTCAATCTCTATATTCAATTCGCCTTCAAGAGCACTGTATCTTTCAATATCTTCAGGAGAACGCCAGTCCAGAAGAGACATAACAATATAATGTTTTTTAGGGAATATTTCATGTATAGATCTTATGAGATTTAAAGCGGTTCTTCCTGTGGTAATTTCGTCATCTATTAAGACAATTCTCGAAAAGTATTTCATAAAATCCTTTTCCAGGGTATAACATCTGTGTAAAGGGGCATGAGAATGTTCTTCATCAAATAGAAAAAGAGGGCTTAATTCTTTTATATTATCTCTTGTAGTATGAAGAAAACCTGTATTGCCTCTAAATGTTGAATAGACAGCATGGCCAAGGCCTGTAGCTGTTTCTGCAAAACCAATAAAGAGAGTCGGCTCTTTTAATAATATATGTCCTGCTTCAGGAGAAACTTCGTCAGGAGTCAATCCTTTAAAAATGTGTGGAGGTAAGGATTTATTTTCTATTTTATTTATAAAGAGATGGGCTAGCATATATCCTCCTCTACTGAGAATCCGGGAAAATATGGGAATATGTTTGCCTATAACCTTACTTACAAATAAAAAACATCTTTTTTTATTCTTTCTCGCTGCCATACCCGTAAGTAAATCCAATGGAATTTCCAGTTCATTCTCTCTGATATTTACTTCTACTTCTAAAGTACCGCCTATCTCAAATATCCTTTTATATAAAGAGGCTTGTATAGTTACGTCCTTCATTTAATACTCCATATATTTCTGCTTTGTTTAATATCTTTTTTGCCCATCTGAAATGGGGAACAGATTCATTCATCTTATTACAGTACGGACTTTTATAGGCACCCTGTTTATGCCCTTCTATTATCAGTTTTGCATCTTCATATTCTTCTCTCTTCACTACCTGAAGGGCATTTACAATAGAAATATGAGTGGGATGAATTACTGTTTTACCTGTCAATCCATTGGCCTTATCGAGTAATGTTTCTCTGATTAATCCGTCAATATATTGATCTATCAAATATTTTCTCCTCTCCATTCCTCTCTCTCCCATTTCACTTATGAAGGCACTCTCCCTTAAAAGAGGTTTTAATAATCTCTTTCCACTGGGAAAGTATTTCCATACAGGACCTGAGATTACATAATCACTTTCAGGACGAAGAAAAATATTTACGATATCACCTATGCAATCCCTTATAACAGAGATATCATAAATAGTCTGGTCAAATTTTCTTCTTATTGCATAAATACCGGAGAAATCAGTAGCACCTATTCTTATATTTAAAATAATATCTTTATACCTATCAAGAAAATTTTTAATGGCAAGGAGTTCATCTATACGGCTTTCCTTATAAATTACTTCGGGAGACTCCAGGATGGGCATTCCGTAGAATTTTCTCTTTGATGTCTCATTAATCTGCCGGAGTAAATTAATATATCTCTCTCCATCTGTTTTTATGGAAAACTTCGGAAATACAAAACCACAGAGAAATGACAAATCCAGAGATTTCTCTATCATCCTCTGAAATTGCTCGACATTTCTGACTCTTAAGAAGATAAGAGGAACATTTTCTAACTCTACATCACCATGCTCTATTAACAGAGAAAATTCTTTAAATCCGGAAAAAATATTTTTTTCTCCGAACTGAATATCTGATTCACCAATAGAGTCCTCACAGCATACAACTATAGATGTAAGTCCCATGTCATTAGATTTTAAAAGCGACTTACTTATATCTTTTCTTGTTGCCGGCATATATAATGTTGCTCCCAGAGAATACGAAAGTATCTTCCGGGGGCTATGAAGATTAAAATTACCGGGCTTTATATAAAATATTTTTCCCCGTTTTTTTTCTTCCAGGTATCTGAAAAATTGCATAATATCTATCTGAATCTCCTACGGGACCATCTTTAGCTTTATAAAAAGCCATAAGATCAAGATCAACGGCAGAAGACCATTTTAAACTTACCATCATCTATTTTAAAGGTATATAGGCTTCGTGGCCTTTGGTTTTAAGAACCACTTTTGCTTTTATTTCTGCCATATTTTCACTCCCTTTCTTTCCTTGAAGATTTTCTTTAAGTGACCAGCAGATTTGCTCCCGGAATACTGGAAGTAAAGGTATCTAAATCGACTATTTTATTTTCATTAATTAATTTTGCTCCTGTAGAAGCGGTATTATCAATCTTTGCTATTATTGCCACATGTCCTTTCTCGGTAGTATTTAATGGAATAGTTACTGTTTCTCCCCTGTCATTTATAACTACAAGTCTTCCATCATATTCATTAAAGGATGTGGATTTTTTCTGAATAGCATCTGTATAATTCAGAGC
>JAKJGF010000206.1 GCA_022704525.1 Bacillota bacterium
GAAATTGTAAATATTGATGAACTTGAAGAAGCTGTTATTACTAATTTAAAGTATTTCTTTGATAATCCACAAGAGGTGATGTCAATTTGTAATATTTAGGACAAGACTTTTTAGAATTACTCTAATACATAACAGACTGGCCAGATTATTTCTATAGATTTTTCTCTATTTTGGGGTAATATAAAACTTGCCGTTACAGTAGAAGTCAAAAAGATAATAGAAAGATAATATATCAACAACATTACCCCGAGGTAAGAAGGTTTCTGCAAGGATTTATATGAGAATCGTGAAGAGTGAAGGGTGAAAAGAGGAACAGATTCTCATACTTCGTTGTGATCAATCAGTCATGGCAGTTACCGGGATTATTATGTTGAAAGTAATCCCGGTAATCCAATTACCCTGTCAATCAAGTTTCTCCTTTGCACCGCATTTTATACAGTAAATCTCTCCTTTAAAGAGTTCTCTATTAACAACATGTAATGGTATATGCACAGTGTCGTTACATTTCTCGCAGACAATAACCTTCGGTCTTATGGTACCGCAGTTAGGACAGAAGGGACTGTAATCTGCTCCATATCCACATAAAGGACAGTGTATTTTCCCTTCTGCAATTGTCACTTTCTTACTTTCTTCTATTACGTCAGGAGTCTTACTTTCCTCTTCACAGGGGTAACGGTCAAGAAACATCTGCAGGTCAGTTTTATAGAGAACTATCCTTTCTTTCAGAAAAACTATTTTTCCTCCGAGAGAACTGCGTATATATTCGGCATCACTTCTATCAGTTCCTGAAGTCAAACTGTAATGCTGCTCCACAAGACCTTTATATTCCCTGCATCTCTCAATCAGATTTTTACGACAATCTGTAAGTTCTTTCCTTTCATCTGAATTACACTGATTAAAACACTTCTCTGACTTATGGAACATCTCCATTGAATTTGTAACTGTCTGACCCAGGTCTTCCAGCTTTTTCATTAATTCTTCATCTACCATCTTAAACCACTTTTCTCTATTTGAAAGCCAGAGGCGAAAAGTAAGAGTTAAAAAAGCTATAACAATAAATACTGCTCCAATAAATATATAATCTCTGTAATCCCCTCCGTAGACTCCATTTATTACAAGAGCCAGAGTAAATATAGAAAAAACAAGATTTCTTGTAAGAGCAAATTTTATATCTATTATTCTGGAAACATGAAGTGTTAAAAGTGGTAAAGAAAGAGCGGCAGAAATACCTGTGGCAGTTACTGTAGATAAATCACCGCGAAATCCTAGGACACCGAAAATTATAAAGAAAAGAGAATAGGTAAGGGCAAGAAGCAGGAAATGAGGGAATCTAAATTTTATAAGACCTTCAGGCCTGTAGAGAGCACAAAGATACCAGAAACCGAGACCGAAGAAAAGAACGGCCACTCCTACAAGTTTACACATAAGGACAACCCTCCCGATAGGACTCAGAGCTTCAGGAAATACTACGGTTATATCTCTATCTGTAACAAGATTATTGAATTTCCAGGAAATTATAGATCCTGTAACAGCAGTTGGCTGTAAAGCCCAGTCCGGTATAATATATGCAGGAGTTTCTTTCATGGTGAGTTCAATTTCTACTATATTTGCCCTCTGTGAAGGAGGAAGGACATATTCAAAGGTATTACGTCCCAGAGCAATAAAGGAAATTTCTGCTTTAATCTCTTTATCTTCCGGCAGAATCCCTGCCCAAAAGATACCCTCTCTATCATATATAACCTGTTCCGGCTCCTCTGCACCTGTTTCCGTAATAAACTTCAGTGATACATCCCTTGCCTCTGTAGTACCCTGGGGAAATCTGAAATCTAGACGGACCGGTTCATTTTTTATTCCCTTCAATAAAAACTGGCCATTGAAGTCTGCTTCAAAACGGTTATAGACATCCATGCCTATTCTGTGAGGTTTTACAGAGAGGGCTATCTTCATAGATTCGGAAGAAAAGAAAGGTAATTTACCTTCAGGTTTTATTCTGTAAGGTAATTCCGGGTTTTTACGCAGACTCTCATCTGCCGTTACCTGACCTGTCTTTTCCCCTCTCTGTCTCTTTGCATTCTCTCTTGCTTTCAGAAAGGCAGGGATTAAAATTACGGCGATAATACTTATAATGGCAAATACAATCATAAGTTCGATAAGGGTAAAGGCTTTTTTGTCGGATTTTTTTACACAATTATTCACATTCATTCCTCCGTAATAAAAATTTTGCAAGATTATTCATTAATTTAATTTTATCACGGGTTTTTTATAAAGGGTTCAAAAGTTTTATATAAAAATAATAATCTTGAGGCGAAAATTTATATAAAAATGTCGATAGAATTACAAGGTAAAAAATTTCTTTCCGACGAATGTTATAAGGGTTGTTATGAAAAAGAGGGTCTTATAAAAACATAGAAAAAAGTAAAAACGCCAGAACTATAGCAACAATAATCAGAAAGGAGGATATAGCAAAAAAAATATAGAAAAGTAAAAAATTATACAGGATAAACAATTAAAAATCACAATAAGGAGAGTGTTATAAATATGAGAGAGAAAAAAAGTGTAATTATCTGGTGTTTTCTCTTTTTCTTATGTATATTTTTTTTAAATAACTGCGGTTCAGACTCTACAGTACAACCTGTTATTACCCCCACCCCTTCCACTTATACGGTAAATGGTGTCATAACAAACTCACAATCACAACCCGTAGGAGGAGTAAACTGTGCACTTTCGAACTACGGCACATCAATAACAGAATCGGCCATATATACCACTCAGACCGATTCTAACGGAAATTATTCCTTCTCCGGCATTCCTTCGGGAAGATATAAACTTGTCATATCTAAAGACGGATATGTAAAGATAAATACCATATTTTCTCCCTCTGACCTTACATCTGTAAAAAACACGCTGAATATTATTATGATAAGTATTAACGAATGGCCGTCAGTCATGGGGTCTTACCCATATGATCCGGCAAAGGGATATATTATGGTATCTACAAGGGATTATGAAGTAAATCCTTCCGGTGATGCCCGTAATGATGAAATGAGTGGTCACGATGCATCAAATGCCGGTGTTTCAGTAGAAGTGATATCCAATAAGGACGGTGCTCCGGTTGCTTACGGAGACAAAGGATGCCTCCATGGAAACGGCACAGTAGACTGGAATGCAGAGGTAACCTATGAAAAAGGAATAACTCATTTTTACAATGTAAAAATCGGTGAAACCTGTACTGTATCGGCTCAGAAGACAGACCATGAATTTCTCACAGAGACAGATGCAGTGGCGGTGGCAGGAGAGATGAACCATTACATTCTTGTCGGAGGGATTGGAGGTAAAGTCGGTACCGAAACCCCTACTCCTACTCCAGCTCTGACAGCCATGTCTGATTCCGCCTTTCAAAAACAGAATTTATATAATCAGGATGGAAGTCTTAAGAGTAACCCTGTAATAGATGCCGGTACGATAAATATACACGGAAGTAACTATATCAGGAAAAAACTCAGTCATGATGACAGTATAACCTTTAATGGTACCAACTATCCCGTATATGGATCTATTCCCGAGATTATGACTGTAAAGCATGCCTATACGACTGCTGATGCAGGAGAATATTTCGACCCTGTCATGTCAGGACTTGTTGATGGCTATATGGCATCAGGGAAAATCAATAATGGTAAAGAAAGTGTTAAGTCAGGAGAAACAACCGTCAGTGCATGGGATCCAAACGAGAAAGTATATCTGGTAAACAATGAAAGTGGCTTCGAATATTACCTTCCTTATTTACCCGGTATAACAGATAATGTGGCTCTTGTAACAGATTATGTAAACGGCCAGGGTTCGAGTGTGGGAGTAAACCATATGTTCCCCTTCGGATGGGCTTTTGATTCGAAATTTATTACCTTCAATATTGACTGGCAGGGTGTTGACAGCAGTTATAACGGTGGTGTTGGCTCGGTAATAAATGTAAAAAGTAATATAAAAAATTATATTATAGAAACTGCCAATCTGGATCCCAATACTGAAATATCAAAAATTACAAAAGGTAACAGTGATAATTGTTCTTATTGCCCTGATCCTGCAAGGTGGTTAACAAAAGGAGTCTTTATGCCAATCGCTCCTGTTCCGGGATTTCAGAGAAACCTTCTCAGAAAATATACAAGGGCAGGGACATGGATTTTAAATACCCATACATCTGATTTATTCGTAAGAAGAGATAAGGGAGGTGTTGAGTTACCTGTCTATGATAACTCTAATATTTACCCTCTCGTTATACAGACATGGGAAAATCAGAATTATACACTTTTAAATAAGACAGATTCTTTAGTTTCCGGTGTTATCACTTCCTATCCGGGAAATGAAGCTTATTATACGAACAATGTGTTTTTCCAGAACAGTGCCGGAGTAATAACTGTGGCCAACAATTATTTTATTCAGGGTATTGGCGGATTAACTTCAAGAGAAACAGACGGATGGCTTGGATTTAAAGGAGATAGTCCCATGCAGACAATGCAGTGGGATAAGGGTGAAAATAATGCCGACTATGGCGGACAGGCAAATAAACCTTATATGTTCGGAGGCAGTAATTCAAGCAAATCCAGCGGAACAAAATATTCATGTAATTTAAAACATTCAAACAGTTTCCTTGTAAACAGAGTGGCAAAAAACAAGATAAAAGATAAGATGTATTCTGTTCACTATTATGCAGACATTGGAGATGGCAAAGGATATCAGGAAGTATTCTATATTTCTTATGAATGGAAGGCTTTAGACGTGGACAAAACAACATGTAAATGGAAAGCAGCAACAGACGGTAAAGGCACATGGGTGCCGAAAGCTGTATTAATGATGAAGAACGGAGAAAATCCCGTCAATCCATTTGTCGGCCCCGGTGGAACTGATATTCATGTTATAAGATTTAAAGCTACTGGCTGGTCCGGTACGAATGTAGTCGCATGGGGAGCAACATCCGACCAGTTTACTGTTAAAGAGAATGTAGAAAATGGTGAGATATATACCTATGTTGCATCAGGTTCTTCAAATAACCCTGCTGTAAAATTTTTACTTGTTCTTACCAATTAAGAATATAACAATCATCCCTCTGCCGGGAGGATTACTTCCCGGCAGAGGGAAACAAGAAAGGAAGACAATATTTATGAAGATAAAAAATTATCACTTAATAGTTTTATTTATTCTTATATGTATTTTTACCCTGAACAGCTGCGGTTCAGACTCTACAGTACATCCTGTTACCACCCCTGTTTCCACAACATTCACGGTAAAAGGAACCGTAACTAATTCACAGGCACAGCCTGTAGAAGGGGTAACCTGTACACTTGAGGTCTATGGTCTGGGGATAGCCGGTTCGGTTATATATACAACTCAGACTGATTCCAGCGGAAAATATTCTTTTTCAAATATTTCGGCAGGGAGATATAAACTTTCAGCCAGTAAAGACGGATATGTGAAGGTAAACACCATATTTAATGCCAGCAACTCTCAAATATATTCGACAGTTAATGTCATTATGGCGAGGTACGACGGATGGAATGCCGTTATGGGTTCAGCTCACCCCTATAATGCAAATACAGGATATATAATGGTATCAACAATGGATTCCGTTATAACAGATGGTGCAACTGCAAGAGATATGACTGCCCAGTTTGATCCTATGGGCAGTGTATCAGTAGAACTTGTATCCAATAAAGACGGAGCACCTGTCATTTATCACTCCAGAGGATATTTAAATAATAACGGGACAATGGACTGGTCTGCCGGAGTAACCTTTGCAAAAGGGATAGCCTGCTTTTACGATGTAAGAACCGGTGAAGCGTCTACGATCTCTGCAACAAAAAGCGGCTATTACTTTACAACAGTGACAGATGCAGCAGCTACTGCAGGGGAGATAAATCATTATATACTTATAGGTACTAAAGGCGGTGTGGGAGGCTCATATTCTGTGGCGGTTCAACGTGTTGCAGATAAAAGCCCACTGAAAGGTATTTGCTACAAACCTTCTCCTCATGACTACAGACCCGGCATGTCAGGTATATATAACGATTCCGATTTCTGCAATGACGGTTTCAATAAATTATGGGGCTCTGATGGCAGAGATGATATTGGTAACTTTGCGAAAGCAGGCGTTAACTTCCTCCATATGTATGATCTGAACCAGCCAGGTTCGGGACGAAATCATACTAACTTTATGAACTATTGTAACAGGAAAGGAATTTCTATTGCCTACTCTGTATCTGCCTGGTTTGTCGGGAATATAAATAACGGTAGTGCAGACACGTGGTTAACAAATTTTGTAAATGAAGTATATCCCGGTGGGAAAAGAAATGCTGCAGTTATAATGTGGTGCGTGGGAAACGAACCGGAGCTCGGAGAGAATGGTCAGACAATAGAACTGGCTGCAAAAACCATAGCAAAATTAATACAGGCTGAAGACAGAGCAGGAATAGCTGACAGTGAGAGAATTGCCATTACGTGTCCTCTCTGTTTTGGTCTGTTTGGCGGGACTAGTGAGGGTATCGTCAAGCTTCAGGAACTTAAAACTGCTTTAAAAAACAATGGTGTTTCCGATGATGTATTCAATAATCGTTTTATTGCAGCCATCAATACCTTCAAAGATGGCCCGTCACTGAAAACTTATGTAGAGACTACTTTCCCTTCTGCGTCTGCTGCAATAAACAATGGTAAATCAATCCCATTCTGTTTCTTTGAGATAGGCAAAGAAATAGGTGGTGATGTAACAACTGAAGATGCCCAGGGTGAGTATTATAAGAGCCAGATATCATCAGTTTTTCCTTCTGCAAAATCTACAGGGCCATTTTTCGGAGCCTGCGTTTTTTCCACAGTCAACGAGGCATGGAAAACCGGTACAGAAGCCACTTTCGGCGTTTATAAAATCAGCGCAAACGGCACAGTGAATGCAGAAGGATATCCTGTAGATACATGGTCAGAAAAACCCAATTTTACAGTTATGAAAGACTATTATACTCAGCACTAATGAAAGGTTCGTGACGGGCCGGCTGCCCGTCACGAAAACTAAAACGGAAAGAGGTGAAACATGAAAAAAATATTTGCCTTTATAGGCAGCCCTTTAAAAGAACATTCAAACACTTATACTCTCACGAAAATGATGACAGATTCTATTATTGAGAGAGACAGAAATATTAACTGTGAGATTTTAACAGCAGGCCATATAAACATAAATTACTGTAAATAGAAAAAATGATATAGAGAAAACACCTTTAGATGAGGCACAAACAGATGAAATAAAGATATTTCTCATAAAAAACGGGGCGAAATCAGGAACAAAATTTTAACTGACATAACGTTCCTTTCTTCATAATCTCACGGATAAAGGATTAAAAAAATGTCTGAAGAATGAATCATCAGCAGGTAATAGTTTTAAAGGATGCATTTAATGAACACAAAAGAAAAAATACTCATCTATACATAATAAGCCATCCGACTATAAAGATATACTTAAGATTCTGGAGGAAAATTATTTTACTCTTTTAGAGAGTCCAGACAGAGAATGCTCTTCCGCTAGTACTTTGATTATGTGACCATCCCCTTTCTGAAAGTCAAAAGTTCTTTAAAAGTCCAAATATGGTCAGTAATACCTGCAGCCATACCAGGAGTTCGGAGAGAATATTTTTTCTCTACACATCCATCAAATTTAATGGGAACATCCAGAGGAATTCGAAGGGAAAGATGAGGTCTGGCAAAATTATAAAATACTTGAAAGAGATCAGCCTGCATCTGTAAGTGAGAGACTTTCTTGGAAAAACCAGGAGTTTTTCTAACCAATGGAGAAAGGGATTGCCTGAAAGTCAAATTGAGCCTTTCAAGTAAAGAAGCGCTTATATTCAATCCCAGTTCTTTAATCCTTCCTGCTCCACAGATTACTCTATTTATAACTTCTATAATTCGTCCACCTCTATGTTTCTTTACAACCTGTGCATAAACCAAATCAGGATGAGGCTCTTTTATAGGGTTCTCCGGGCGTCCCGGCTTACCTGTAAGTGGAAACTCCTTAATAGTATGATAAACCTCTATTAACACAGAGAGATAACAACTGAAACCATCACTAAAAAAGCAGGGTATTCCGGCAAATACCAATCCTATGGCCTTTATAAGTCTTAAGGCAGTTCCATAAGTCCTCGGCCCTACTACTGTGGTAAGTATTAATCGACTAACAGGCGCAAAACCTATCCAAACCCATTGAGATCCATCTTCTGCACCATCTGGACTCTCTATATCAGAACCTGATAATTTGCTCTTCTTACGTAAAACATAACTCCACATCTCATCCAGTTGAACTTCTGTCACAGGAAGTTCTTTCATCAATACTTCATTTATCTCTTTTGCTTTTTTTGATGCCTTCTTAAGCCACTCCAATATAGTCTCTTCTTTTGTGCCAGGAACAAAATATATCCCTGATAATTCCATTTTTACCAATATCATTTTCAAGGCCATCATTACCTTCTCTTCAGATGTCCTTAAATCATAGAATACAGTATCTCTTGTCTCTGAAAACATTTCACCACATACCTT
>JAKJGF010000398.1 GCA_022704525.1 Bacillota bacterium
ATTTACTTTGCTATGGGACAAATATTATATACAAAAAAATCTCGAAAGTAAAAAAACTAAAAAACTATCTAAAAAAGAAGAACCACAGAAAAAAGAGGCTAATAAAATAAACCCGCTATTTCTTTATACTATCTTAATAGTCCTGTGTTTCATTGCAGGCCTCATAAATCCTTATGGAATAATGGCATATGAGTTTCCCTTTAAAATTCTTCATATGCCGGGTTTTAAAACACTGGAATGGATTCCTCCGTGGGATTTCTATACAAAAGCTTTTACAAGTCCTTTATACTGGCCCTATGGAATTTTATTTATACTATTCTCTCTGATAAATATTAAAAGACTTAACCTCGGAGAAATATTTATAAGCTACCTTACACTAATTATGTCATTAAATTCCAGAAGATTTATACCTCTCTTCATCTTTGTTTCTGCTCCTTTATTTTTCGAGTGCCTTAGTTTTACTACAGGAAAAATACTTGAAAAAATACCAAAACTATTATGGCAATTTATTATGACCATAGCTATTTTCCTTTTATTCTTACATATTATTACTCTGAAAATCTTTCCAGGTATTGTCCTTGCAGGAGGTCTCTTCAATTATATGACTGTAGACCAATCTTTTCCTGAGTCAGCATGCAAGTTTATGAAAGAAAATCAAATAAAGGGAAGACTCTTTAACTATTATAACTGGGGAGGGTATATCCTCTGGCATCTCTATCCTGATGTACAGATCTTTATTGATGGCAGAGCCCATGGAGTCTATGGAGAACATTTTTATAATGAATATAAAGTCATAGGATTTCCTGAAGGATGGTATGAAATTAATGATAGAACCCTGGAAAATCTAAAAGATAAAATTTCTCCAGAAGATCTGAAGGTATTGAAACTTATGGAAGGTAATATATATTTCAAAGATAATTTTATAGGAACACTAAAATATATACGTTTAAAAGATAATGAAATTAAAATAACTACCCAGTATGCTCATATGAACTGGGAAAGTATTATGGATATGTATGATGTAGAGGTAATAATAATAAATAGATATGCAAATGAAAATCTGGCACAACTTATTTTAAGAAGTAAGAACTGGTTTTTAATCTACCAGGATAATAATTCTTTTATATTTTTACGAAGAAATGAAAAAAATCAGATCTATATAGATAAACATATAAAGGGTGAACTCTATATCCCTCTGGAAGCCAGAAAGTTCTACAGGTAACTATTGACTTTTTATCGATTTTTTTGTAATATACATTTTTGAGAATATGAAGCGTGAAGTAATATTACAGCTTCTCATTGTTCACTGTTTATTGTTCACATTTCAAAGAGAGGTGTTAATTATGGAAAAATTAGAATTTAAAGCAGAGGTTAAAGAACTTTTAAATTTGATGATTCACTCACTCTATACGAATAAAGAGATCTTTTTAAGAGAACTTCTTTCAAATGCTTCTGATGCAATAGATAAAGCACGTTATGAATCTCTTACAAACAGTGACATACTTGAAGGTGAAGAAGAATGGAAGATAAAGATAATTCCGGATAAAACGTCAGGAACTCTCATTATAAGAGACAATGGTTCAGGTATGACAAAAGAAGAGATAGTTGAAGAACTTGGAACTATTGCCCATTCAGGGACAAAAGAATTCTTAAAAGCTTTAAAAGAAAAAGATATAAGAGACAATCCCGAACTAATAGGACAATTCGGAGTCGGGTTCTATTCATCTTTT
>JAKJGF010000017.1 GCA_022704525.1 Bacillota bacterium
GTACTCGGTATATCTACAAAAAAAGTAATTGCTCATTATGAACCGGCCATTATTCAGGATTTAATAATTCTTCCTATAGATGAAACAGTAAAGAAATTTGCCCTGGCTATGAGACAATCCGGTGTAGATATAATAGTACTTTTATCCCGTGCTGGTTTTAGCTTTGATAAAATAATTGCTCCTGAAATTAAAGAAGTAGATATTATAATCAACTCTAACTCTATGGATAAAGCGACTTATCCAATCAGAAAAGATGAAATATGGATAATACCACAGGGCAGTTCTATAGAAGAAGTAGAAGAAGTATTTGGAATGTATTTTCCTGTAGAAGTTCGATTTTTTTTCTCTGAATTATTAAGACTTATGAGAAGTTTCTGCTAATTACCGCGCACTTCACCATTACTGCGCTCAAGGGCATTAGCTTTTTTCCACTCATTACTGGCATGTAATAATTTACCCTGTTTCGCATAGGCATCACCAAGTTTTTTGTGTAAATCAACATCTCTCAGTCCTAAAGCTATAACTCTTTCCCATTCTATTATAGCTGCATCAATCTGTCCACTTTTAGCAAAAGCAAAACCCAACTCTTTACGGGTTTCTATATAATTGGGATCAATTCTGAGAGCCTTCTTAAATTGAGCTATAGCCAGTTCCATATTAGACCTTTCCATAAAAGATCTTCCCAGATTATAGTATTTCCTGGCTTCCTCTGATTCAATTTTAATTATCTGATTCCATTCTACCATCATAAGGAATTCTTTAAAGATATTTTTCTTTTCCATTAACTTTATATCAGAGAGACCAGTCATTATTTCTGCCAGTTTCTTTATAAAAACTGATGGAAATCGTTGCATAAGACCTGCACAATCTTTAGCAGGAAAACATATCATAAGAAGGGCTATCTTTTCAATAGGAGAGAATTTAACTTCTTTATAATCATAGATATACTTTTTCTCAACATTATCAAATAATTCGTCATATTTAATACCCTGTTTTTCTAAATAATTTGTTACAGCTTTATATAAAATACTCTCAAAGGTAGTGGTAAAACGATCAATTACTGTAGTAAACATCCGGTTATCCAATATCAGCTCTATAGCAATTATATAATTTTCCACAGCAAGGTTTATCTTTCTTAAATCAAAGAAACAACTCCCTCTGGAAAGTAAAATATCAAAATCATTCTTATCAATTGAATAGGCATGTTCAAAATGATTTATAGCTTCCTGAAAATTTCCCTGAGAAACTAAGGCTAAGCCCAGATTAAGATGGGTCTTAGGGTCTTCTCCTGATAACTTTACAGATTTTTCAAACATAATCTGGGCTGATTGAATTTTACCGATGTTAAAAAGGGACCTTCCAAGTTCCAGATAAGCAGGACCATAATCAGGGTCAAACTGCAAAGACCTCTTAAACTGCAATAAAGCTTTTTTATACTTCTTCTTCTCCATAGCATAAATGCCTGAAAAATAATAATGTCTACTCAGGAACCATAAAAAAAAATGAGGTCTTGCAAGAATGTTTCTCTTTTTATTCTCCTGTATGTACTGATCCCGGAGTTCTATTAGTATAACCAGACTGTATATACCAACTAAAATCCAGAATAAAATTATTTCTGTAGTCACAGGTAGTCCTCCAGTATATACTTTTCAGAAACGAACTTTAAATACTCTATCCGTTCCCTGTCTTTATCAGAAAAACTCTCCCTTTTCTTAAAATTTCCCATTAATAATTTACATATGTGCAGTAAATCTTTATAAGCTCCTATGGAAAAAAGAAACTCACTAAACTTTGATAAATAGTAAAAAGCTTTAGAAATAATATCTCCCCTTAAGAAATGGTAACCAATCAAGCCTACTTGATAAATATCATAGTCTCTACTCTTAAAAAGTTTTGACTCATATAAAAAAGCAATCTTTTTATGAAAATTTCTTTTAATATCTAAGGATATATTATCATATAATATCTTTTTATACAATGGATGGGTAAAATAAAAAGTACCTGTATTTTTATCATAATTAACTATATCCATATGAGAAATTGCTTCATACAGGGGAACAGGATAATCCGGTAAAATTTCAGAAAGTAAATCTAATTTTGCACTCCGGTCAAAAACTGAAAGTATCTGTAATAAAGGATTATTTTTCACATTTATAAGTCTTAAGTTTATTATATTATCATACATATTAGAAAGAGATTTTTCTTCTTTTACCTCCATCTTATATGCTATAATATCCTTGAGATAAAAAGGTCTTCCTCCGAAACGTGAATGGACTTCTTTTATAAAATCCGATGTTACAGAACTTTTTCCCAGGGCATCCTCACCTATCTCAAAAAATTGCTTTAAAGACAAACATTCAAGATTTATAATTTCAACACGACCAATATTATATAAAGAACTTATACAATCATAAAAAGGGCGGCCATCTTCATTAAACTTGGCTTCAGAAGTTAAAAACCATAAAATTGGAATATTATCTAGAATTGATCCTTTTATTATATAACTCAAAAATCTTTGACTATCAAATGTTGCCTGTAAGACATCATCAAATACCACTATTATTGGGCTGGTATGAATAAAAATATAATCTTTAAGTCTTTTAATAAATAATTTGGCAAGCTCTTCCAAACTGTTAATTTCATATTTCTTAGAAGGAACCGATAATTCACCTTCTCTATCTTTCAGAAGAAACAACTCACCTGCTTTTATGATCTCCGTCAGGTCTTTCAAGAGAAAAAAAGGACAGTCACCATCAAACTCTCCAAGTTCTTCCTTAACTACCTTTACCTTACGAACTAATGCAAAGGTAGTTAATTCATAAAGGAGTCGACTTTTACCTGTACCTGAAGAACCTGTGATGCAACATAGAGATCCCTTACCACTTTTTACATAATCAACAAGAGACGCCATACGATATATAGTTTTATCTCTTCCTACGAGCCGAATTTTAAAATCAATTCCTTTAAAATATCTTGATACATTATTACAGTTAAAAGAAGGAAATTTACTTATATAATTAAGATTATTTAAAACCTTATAAGCCGAGTCACAACGTTTATGAGGTTCTTTCTCAAGTAGATTAAGTACTGTTTCTTCAATGCGCATATCTATCCCCGGTCTATAAAAACTCAAAGGTCTGGGTTTTACATTTATATGCTGAAGGATTAATATACATATATTATCTCCCTCGAAAGGTCTGTATCCGGTAAATAATTCATATAAGATAACACCGAGAGAATATAGATCAGAAAGGTGATCAACATGGCTTGACATTGACTGTTCAGGAGAAATATATGCTGCTGTTCCTATTATGGTATTAACTTCTGTAAGATTAGTAGAGGAACTGATTCTTCTGGCCATTCCAAAATCCATAACCTTAGCTCTACCGCTTTTACTGACAATTATATTTGATGGTTTCAGGTCACGATGGATAATATCCTTTGAATGAGCATATCCTATGGCATCACATATATCAATTGCTATGGCAATAGCTTTTTTAAAGTCCAATTTTTCTACAAATAAAAGCTTATCAAGGGTAATACCTTCTATGAAAGGCATAACAAGATAAGGGACACCATTATTTTCACCAATATCATGAATCTGCACTATATTTGGATGGTCAAGACATGCCAGTTCCCTGGCTTCACGGAAAAATCTCCTTAATGGCTGGAGAGCAGAGGAAATTTTCTTATTTTCAAGTAAAGAAGGCCACAAAATTTTTAATGCCACAGTTCTTCCTAACCAGGTATCACGACACTTTAATACCCTTCCCATACTTCCTTCACCAATCCTGTCCAATACCTGATAACGCTTACTGAATAACATATTTATTCCATCCATACAACAGCTTTATCACCTAAAAGACTGGAGACTTCCTGTTCTATACATCTCGGAGATGCCCAGTAGTCCTTACCTAAAGCTACCAACCTCTTTTCTATACCTTTTTCCAGATGAATATATACAGGCTGTTCACTTATTTGAGAGTGCAGACAGGACTTTAACAGCTCCAGTTGTTTATATTCCATAGTATCAAGTAAAACTTTGATATGTATTCCCTGATGTCTGCTCTTTATCCTGTTAGAATCATTACCTTTATCAGGAGTAGCATCTTCTTTTTGAAATTCTTCTATCTTTTCTGCAATAAAGCTTATTTTCAACTGCTTATCTCTTACTTCCTCTTCTTCTTCATCATAAGTTCCTCCAAACTCCTCTATCTTAACAATACCGGAAATCAATAATATATTATCTTCCCTCAAAAGATGACCGTATTCCTTATAACATTTCGGGAAAACAATAACTTCTATCTCTCCTTCAAGATCTTCAATGGTAAGATAAGCCATAGTTTCCTGCTTCTTTGTAAGATTCTTTCTGGCCTGAACCAGAAGACCACCTATGATAACTTTTCTTCTATCTCTAATAAGAGGGAGCTTATCACTGGTGGAAGTAATGAGTGATTTAAGCTTACTCTCATAGGGGTTAAGAGGATGTCCGGAAAGATAAAAACCTATTGATTCTTTTTCAAGTGAAAGCAATTTATCATATGGAAAATCTTCCATATGTACAATTGAAGGTGGTAAAGGGACAGAAGTTTCCATATCAAAAAGCTGTATCTGCCTTCGTCCTTCCTCCTTCTGAATTTGCTGTGCATATTCAATAGCTTTTTCTACTGTATTAAAGAGTTGTGCCCTGTTAGAACCAAGTCCATCGAAAGCTCCAGAGAGTATAAGATTCTCAAGAACCCTTTTATTTACAGTTCGGAGATCGACTCTTTTACAGAAATCAAAAAGGCTTTCAAAAGAGCCTTCTTTTTTTCTTGTATTTAAAATAGTCTCTATAGCGCCCTGACCGACATTTTTAATACCTCCAAGACCAAAAATTATGTTCTCACCCTGAACACCAAATTCAAAAGTACTGTAATTTACATGAGGAGGTAAAATTTTTATACCCATTTTCTTACATTCACTTATAAAAGCAACCAGTTTATCACTCTTATCCATAACACTTGTCAGGTTAGCTGCCATAAATTCAACAGGATAATTAGCTTTCAGGTAAGCTGTCTGATAAACTATATATGCATAACAGGTTGAGTGAGCTTTATTAAAACCATAACCGGCAAAATAAGCCATTAAATCAAATATCTCTATGGCTACCTTCTCAGGTACACCACGTTTTATTGCACCGGCCACGAAAAGCTCCTTCTGTTGTGCCATAACGTCATGCTTTTTCTTTCCCATAGCACGGGTTAAAAGATCTGCCTGTCCCATAGAAAAACCTGCCAGTTCATTGGAAATCTTCATGACCTGATCCTGATAAAGTATAACACCATATGTTTCTTTCAGTGATGATTCCAGAAGAGGATGTTTATATTGTATCTTTTTCTTTCCATGCCTGCAGGAAATAAAATCATCTACCATACCAGATCCCAGAGGCCCCGGTCTATAAAGGGCTACAAGAGGTATTAAATCTTCAAAATTTTCCGGATGAAGATCCATCAGAATCTTCCTCATACCTTCAGATTCAAGCTGAAACACACCTGTGGTCTGACCTTTCTGTAAAAGAGCTGCTGTGGCTTTATCATCAAGAGGAAGGTTGGACACTTCCAGATTTATATTCCTGTTTTGCTTTATTAATTGAACTGTATTCTGCATAACAGTAAGGGTTCTAAGACCCAGAAAATCCATTTTTAAAAGTCCTATTTTTTCCAGGTTTTTCATCTCATACTGAGTTGAAATCCCCTCCCCTCCAGAGCTATATAAAGGGACACATTTTCTGAGAGGATGTTTGGATATAACCACTCCTGCAGCATGTATTCCAGGATGTCTTGCAAGTCCTTCAAGTTGTTGGGCAGTATCCAGTAAACTCTTTATATTAACATCATCTCTATAAAGATCACGAAGTTCCTGTTCTGTTTCAATGGCTTCTTTTATATTTTTCGCTCTGGGAGGAATCAGTTTTGCAATCTTATCTACAAAAGGGATAGGAAGATCAAATACACGGCCCACATCACGTATGGCAGCTCTGGCTTTCATTCTGCCAAATGTTATAATCTGAGCAACATGATCAGTGCCATAATGTTTCTTAACATAATCTATAACTTCCTGTCTTCTGTTATAACAAAAATCTATATCTATATCGGGCATAGATTTTCTCTCAGGATTAAGAAAACGCTCAAAAATCAATCCGTATTTCAATGGATCTATATCTGTAATACCAAGGACATAAGAAACCAGACTCCCTGCAGCACTTCCCCTGCCCGGTCCTATGGGAATAGACTTTTCACGACTGTAATTCATAAAATCCCAGACTATGACAAAATATGCATCATAACCTTTCTGATGAATTACTTCCAGCTCATAATCAAGTCTTGTCATAAGTTCCTGCCAGTTGTCAGGATAACGCCATTTCAAACCTTTTTCACAGAGAAAACGGAGATAGGTATCTACAGTATATTCCGAAGGTACTTTATATTCGGGAAGATGAAGTTCATCAAAGGAAAAATGAATATTACAATCCTCTACAATACGGAGTGAATTTTCTATTGATTCAGGA
Organism: Bacillota bacterium; assembly: GCA_022704525.1. Taxonomy (GTDB): domain Bacteria; phylum Vulcanimicrobiota; class SpSt-956; order SpSt-956; family JAKJGF01; genus JAKJGF01. The sequence goes on from JAKJGF010000017.1 coordinate 6,551, forward strand.
GCATATGAAAATAAATCCATCATTTCCCCGGGAGATTTGAGATAAAACTCGGATGTAGGATAACGCAACCTGTCCTTATCATTCAACTTATTACCTGTACCAACACACAGTAAAACATCATGGAAAAAAGAATGCTCTCTTTTAATATAATGAACATCATTTGTAGCTATGAGGGGAATTTTATGCCGCCGGGAAATATCTATTAACTTACTGTTAATTTCTTTCTGCTCAGAGAGTTTGTGATCCTGAAGCTCAAGATAAAAATTACCCTCTCCGAATATATCCCTGTATTCTAAGGCAGACTTTGTAGCCAGATCAAAATTCTTTCCCAGAATAAATGACGCCACCTCACCGGACATACATGCTGAAAGAGCAATAAGATTACCCCCTGATGCATATTCTCTGAGTAAATCTTTATCTACTCTGGGTTTATAATAAAATCCTTCCTGATAAGAAATACTTACTATTTCACTTAATTCCAGATAACCCTGCATATTTTTTGCAATGAGGACCAGATGATAAGGTTTTTTATCATATGTAGGAGATTTGTCAAATCTAGTTCTTGGAGACACATATACTTCAGAACCGATAACAGGTTTTATACCTTCCTGAATACAGGCAGTATAAAAATCTATAATTCCAAACATTGTACCATGATCTGTTATAGAGAGGGATTTCATTCCAAGTTCTTTTGCTGCTTTAACCAGTTCTTTTATCTTGCAAGCCCCATCTAACAGGCTAAATTCCGTATGTACATGAAGATGTGAAAAATCAATCATATATAGACAAAACCCCACTACCTGATTAATAAATAATAGAGGTAATTATTCGTGGCAAATAAAATAACAACAACTAAACTACCGAACAAATCAGTGTAAAGCCATTTTATAGAAATGAATAAAAATCCTGAATATAAAAACTCTTCTATTCTTCTGACGGTATATATTTCAAGCTATAAACCCTTGTACCTTCAGTATAGGCTTCCTTTATATCTGAAGGATTAAAATTAAAAGTATCAGTATCAAGGGTTCTTACATCTTTCATTCTGGCAAGAAATACGGAGGCATCATCTGATAAAATATTTTTAAGTACTTCTCCAGAATATTCTGTTTTAAAATGCATGGGAAATACAAGACCTGGAGATAGTCTGTCAACTATATCTGCAGCTCCTTTACCATCAATCGTTGTAAGACCTCCAACGGGCACAAAAAGGACATTTACTTTATCTATGTTCTCAAATTCCTTTTCTGAAAGAGGATGACCTAAATCTCCAAGATAACAAAAATTTATATCATCCAGTGGCCAGACAAATATAGTATTGGGTCCCTTCTTTTTCCCGAGACTGGTGTCATGATAAGTAGGTATTCCTTTAAATTTTATAGTCTCACCCTTTATATTCACTTCATGTTCTTCCTGAAAATCACTTGTTCGTTTTACTACTCTGGGTTTTCCTTCAGCTCTCCAGTGGGCATTATGATCAAAATGATGGTGACTTAAGAGTACTATATCCGGTGAAACTTTAGGAAGAGTATATTCTAAATTTTTTCCATAAGGATCTATTAATATTTTTATTCCTCTACCTGACGTAATAAAAAAACAGGAGTGGCCAAGCCATCTAATTCTCATAAAATAGAACCATTCTACTATCTAAATCTGGTTCTCCACCTCCTTAGATATAATAAATAATTACCAGTGCAAAATCACTAATTAATAACCTACACTGGGAGTTAAAAAAACTATCTGACTCTTATTTACAGCAAGAAAATCTACTGTATCTAAAGGAGTTTCACCATCCAAATCATAAACAGTAACATTAGTAATAGGAAGAAAATCAATTTTCTTATTAATTTCATCTAGAAGGCGACCTCCTGGAATTACATGAACTTCTCCTTCCATTCGATGAGTCGTGGTAAGAAGCACAACTGGAATTCTCTCTTTTGTAACTCTAACACCCAAACAATCCACCTGGTTAAAAAATTACTCACATTATAAGCTATTGAATAAAATTTGAACTCAGGTGTCACACCTCCTTTCAGTATACCACTATATATTCTTTGTAAAAAATATATTTCCTTCTTTAAATTTAGTTAATCAGACAACTATCGAAAAGTGAGAAGTGAGAGGTGAGAAGTGAGAGGTGTAATATATTGCGTATTATACTTCACTTCTCACTTCTTCTCATTTTTCACTTTGTCTGCTTTGCAGAGACTTCGTTGCACTTTCCACTTCTCACTTCTTCTCACTTCTCACTTCTCATTGACTCAAGGTCTCCAGTATTATCTCTCTCTTTACCTTTCGCCCTTCATGCCAGACACCAAGTTCAACTGCTGTGCCTGCTTTCAGAGGAGAAAGAATTCCTATTAATTCCTCATAGGTCTTTACAGGTTTGCCCCTAACATCAACGATTATATCTCCAGGGCAAAGACCACCACGTTGAGCAGGGCTATTAGCGATAACATTTACTACCAGTACTCCTGTAGATGTTGGGAAACCCCATTGTTGAGCCAGTTGTCGTGTTACATTCTGAAGCTTAATACCGATCCAGGGTTTAGAACCACTGGAAGTTGTTCCTTTGTTCTGGATCAATTCATTGGCAACTTTTTTTGCAGTATTACCTGGAATAGCAAAACCCAATCCCTGAGCAACTGTAGTATCTGTACCGGAAAAAATAAGTGTATTTATTCCAATAACTTCCCCATCACTATTAATAAGAGGCCCACCACTATTGCCGGGATTGATGGCTGCATCAGTTTGAATTAAACCTCTGTAAATAGGTAAATTTCCTCCGGCATCAATATCTCTTTCAAGAGCACTTACCACTCCCAGAGTAACAGTCCAGCTAAAATGAAGAGGATTACCTATAGCGATAGCAGTTTGACCCAATTTAACCTTGGTAGAATCACCAAATTTTGCTACCTTGAGAGATGAAGCATTAATCTTTATTAAAGCAAGATCATACTCGGAATGAGCATTTACGAGTTTTCCACTGTATTGTTTACCATTATCCAGGGTTACTGTTATATTAGTGGCATCTCTTATAACATGTCTATTAGTAAGAATATAACCATTCTCACGGACAATTATTCCTGACCCTATACCCTCTCCTCCCTGGCTTAAATAACTTTTAGCAGCTACATAAGTATCAATATTTACTACAGAAGGTTTTATCTTTTTTATAGCACTTATCACTGCCTGTTCCTGAGAGGTTAAAGCAGCATAAGCCACATTATTCGAAAAAATCAAACCTGCTGATGTGGCATATCCACCAAGGAAAAAAACAATAAGACCACCAATAAAAGCACTCATAACAGTGTTAATTATTAATAATTTCTGAAAAGATATTTTATTTTTATCACTTAACACTTAATATATCACCCCAATAAAAAACTTCTTCCTTAAGTTAAATTATTATACCATAATTAGTAAGATGTGTAAAAGTAAATATAAAAAAACTTTTAGACTTATGAAGGAAACAGGTAAGTTTAAGTGGAAAATTTATTATAATTGATTTCATAGATTCTTAGTAATTAATAGATTTTGCCTGAGTACCGCAACAGGTAAAAAAGTATCCAAAAACATATACACCTGTCTCTGTCCGGGCTCTGGAGCAAAAGATATGCCGTCAAAGGAGAAAGTTACAACTTAAATAAATACAAAACTGTATATTCTGTAATAACAGATTTCATTGTAACAGGATCATAGATTTTGCGTAAGAGCCCGGACAAAGACAGGCTATCCATATGGATACCAACTTATCTGTTGCAGTATTTAGGAATAGATTTAAAATACCTGAGAAAGGAAACTTTTATGAATACTAGTAATGAAATAATGTCTTTTCATTTACGTAGTTCTGTTGTAGATGCCCATGGAGATAATTTATCTAAATATCTTAAAAAATATTCTTATAATAACCCTTTACAGGAGGACCCTGCTCTGGATATACAGTCCTATTTTACAGGTGGAGTAAATCTTCAGTTCCTTGCCCTTTATACACCACAGGATTTTATTCCCCATTCCACTATACAATTCACCCTTGAAATGATAGACCTTTTTTACAGATGGAAAAAAGAAAATTCGGAGGTGCTTTATTTAATAACATCCAAAAAAGATATTGAATTACTTGAGGAAGGGAAATTATTCTGCCTTCTCTCAATAGAAGGTGGGGAAGCTCTGGATGGGAAGTTATTTATGCTGGATCTCTATTATCGACTTGGTGTAAGAGCCATGGGGTTAACCTGGAACGGAAGAAACTTACTTGCCGATGGGGTGAATTCCGGCAATAATCCGGGAGGTCTAACATTTTTTGGAGAAGAAATTGTAAAAAAAATGAATACACTGGGTATGATAATAGATGTTTCTCATATAAGTGAGAAAAGTTTCTGGGATGTAATTAAGTTAAGCAGTGAGCCTGTTATAGCTTCTCACTCGAACTGCTTTTCCTTGCATAAACACATCAGAAATTTAAAGGATGAACAAATACGTGCCATAGCAGAAAAAGGAGGCGTTATAGGGATAACCTTTGTATCAGATTTTCTTGGAGAGGGAGTTGTAACTATAGAACAGGTGGTAAATCATATAGAACATATTATAGATATAACAGGAGGATATGACACAGCAGGAATTGGTTCAGATTTTTACGGTACAGATAAATTACCTGAAGGTCTGAAAGATATATCCTTTTTACCTCGACTTACTGAATCTCTTGTAAAAAGAGGACATAAATATAAAGATATTGAGAAAATTATTGGTAAAAACTGGCTTAGAATATTATCACAAATTCTAAAATAGGATAAGCAGTCAGTTTTTACCATTGCTCATAGCTAACTAATAAAGGCTCACAAATATTAGTAGTCTTTTCAATGATCAGGGAGGAAAAAAATAAACTTTATAGAATTCTAATTTAGTTTACATAATTTTTTTGTAAAGAGAAGAGTTTGTTTACATAGAGAGGAGAAGGTAATTGTGATAGATTTTAAATGGAGACAGCTTCATCTGGTAGTTACTGAGGACATGCTCTTCAGGATAATGCGCCACCTCAGAAGAGAATATAAATCATATTTGGGTGAAATCAGAGAAGAACTCTGTAAAAAATTTTCTATAGATTTTACTCCTTACAAGGAGAAAGGTATTTTTGCCACTCCTGTCTTTAATAAATTATCTACTATGGATAAAATTTATGGGGGAGATATATTTCTGGGTGAAAAGATGGAACAATATTATTTGCAGGTAAGACAGGACAGGAAATGTCTGGATGCAATATGTATGGGCCGTATTGGTGAAGTAACGAAAGAATTCGATCAATTCTGTGAGATTATTACTCAGGCAATTTTTCCTGTAGTCAAAAGTGATCATCATCTGACATGGAAAGAGTTTTTACCTATAAGTCCAAAATATAATCTTTTAAAAAATGATATTGCTGTTTTTGCTCCAAATCAAGAAGATTATAGAGCCGTAGGAGATCTGGAAAGTGTTAAGTCCCGTGAACTTATTAATAAAATAAAAGCCAAGCCAAGTGTAAATCTTTCTGAACTGGCAGATGAAAATGAACGTCTTATAATAGGGAGTCTGGTACAGAAAATGGAACAATTAGGACTTGTAAACATTGATTATATAGTTTACTGTCACCAGACAGGACAACAGATAAACAGAGTAAGTTCTTATTCTTCTATTGAAGAAGCTGCTCATCAGGGATTTAAATGTTTTCAATGTGGCAGATTAGTATCCCAGGAAAAAATTGATCAGTGCATAAGTATTACCAGTTACGGGAATTATATAACCAGAGGAAGTTACTGGCTTTCTGTCCGTTTGCTTGGTATTCTTAAAAGTTCTGGATTATACGGAGAAGAGATCCTCATAGATTACCCCGAAGGCGATATAGATATAATAAATCAATATTTTAACTGTGATAATAGTCTCGTAATGGTAGAGATAAAAGCAGAAGCGTATAATATGAGAGATGCTTATCTTTTCTATAACAAAATTAACATCTATAAACCTGATAATGTCATTTTAATTTCTATAAATCCTATAAAACAGGGTATTAAAGATTATTTTAAACAGGTATTACCTGATATAAATATATTATATATAGACAGTTTAATGGATCTACCTCAAATACTATCTTTATTCCTGGAACAGAAGAGAAATGAATATATATGGAATTTATTAAGAAATTTTGTATCTTTCACCTATACAGATTTTGCTTCCCTTGCAATAGCATCCTTTTATGGATTAGAACCTGAAACCACTGAAGATGAAGAAATAGAGGAAATAATAAAAATACAACCGGAAGAAGAAAAACTGGTAAGAGATGAACTTATAGAAGATGAACTCATCCCTGAAGAACTTATGGGGAGTGAACCTGTAGATGATGACATATTAAGTGATGACATATTAAGTGATGATCTTCTGGGAGAGGATCTGCTAAAAGACATGTTGACAGACTATGAGAAAATAACAGAAGAAATAAAAATAATACCAGAAAAAGATCTAAGAGAAGTATCAGATATTTCAGAAGTTGATATACTGGAGGGAACTTCTTCAGAGGAAGATATGATGTTAACCTCTGAGGAAGAACTGATGATGACAGAAGATACAGATATGGAAGGTTTCGATTTTAAAGATGCTATAGATTTTCTTGGGGAAGGCCTGGATGATTTTACTATGGATGAAATTTCCCTGGAAGAGCCTGCAGAGAATACTTCTAGTGATATATTACGACAGATTACAGGCCAGGAAATCATAGATAATCTTACAAGGGAAGGGTTTTCTGGTAAAAGTATTGCATCAATTAGAGACACTTTAAATAGTCTGGATGATTTAGAAGGTGGCGAGGGAAGTACAATAGCAAATAATGAAGGATTACTGATCTGTGGGACACTGAAACAGGAAGAAAAAGCAGAAATTCTATCTGCTACTTCTGTGGAAATTAACAGACGGATCAATCGTGCATTTCCAGTTATGGATATAAGTAAACCGGGCAATATCCTTCTTGAAACCCTGGATAAAAAAATCCTTATATTCAGCTCAGATGAATTTGTTCTTGCTACCCTTATAAAAGATAAACTGGAAGATTGTGAAGATAAAATTAAAAATCGATTAGCTGAATTTTTAAAAAAAGTTAATAGAAAAAATGCAGAAAGTAGCATAGAGAACGTGCTAAAATTATTATCGGAAAATGAAAATATATCAGGTGGAATAATTGGCACAGAAGAAGGATTATTAATTATGTCAAACCTTCCAGGCAATTTTTCTTCTGAGAACTGGATAGCCTATCTTGTTTTCATATATCAGTCTGCGGAAGATACTATTGAAAGAATGAATATAGGTAACCTGAAAAGATATATATTCAAGTCACAGGTAGATGGGAAAGAAGTCAATATAATATCTCTTAAAAACGGAGGTATAATACTGGGCGCTCTAATACAGGAAGGAATACCTATTCAAAAAGTAAATGTAGATTTAAATGCAGCATTACAGGCAGTAAATGATATTCTGGGAATATAAAGAAGTTTATGAAAGGTTGGATTTAAAACTATGAAAGAGTGTTTAGAAAAACTCAATAAAACATCCGGTATAATGGGTAGTCTGATTGTAGGGAGAGATGGTCTTGTTATTGATAGCGTTGTTCCTGCAGTGTTTAATGCAGATTTAGTAGGTGCTATAGTAGCAGGAGTTTTTACTTCGGCAGAAAGTTCTATGGAAGAACTTCATCAGGGTGACCTTGATATGATAATGGTTGAAGGTACAATAGGTAAATTAATATTGTGTAATATAGGTGCCATACTGGTTGTTTTATTAGGTGAAGACATTAATCTTGGTATTGTCCGACTCGATATAAGGAAAGCAATTCAAGAGTTAAAAGAATTTTTATAATTTTTTCAAAGATAAAACAAATCTATTTCTAATGGCACGGCACGGCGTGCCGTTATTTTTAAATGGGGAATGAACATTGTCAAAAGAAAAAATATTACTTGTTGATGATGAAAAAAACATTATAACACTCCTTCAATTACATCTGGATATAGAAGGATACAAAACTATTGTGGCTTATAACGGTCTGGATGCTTTGAAGAAAATTTCAGAGGAAATACCGGATTTAATAATACTTGATATTATGATGCCTCATATGAATGGATGGGAAGTCTACAGGAGAATAAAAGACAGAAGGGAATTAACAGATATTCCTGTAATAATGTTAACTGCCACCTCAGGCAAGGAAGATATCAAAAGGGGTCTGGAATTGGGGGTAGTAGATTATATTACCAAACCTTTCAGTGCTGAAAAGCTTGTTGAAGTTGTTAAAAGAGTCCTTAAAACAAGGAAAACTTCTACAACTACTATTACTATGTCAGATAAAAATAAATTGCTTCTTGCTGTTCCAACAAATATAGCTATTGTTGGCTCAAGTCCCTCAGGCATTTCTATACTTCAATTTTTAATCGGTGATAGTAAGTTTAATATTAAAGCAATAGCAGATTCTGATGAAAACTCACCTGGAATGACTTTAGCAAGAAAACTTAACATCTTCTCCACGACAAATATAAGAGAGTTACTCAGAATAGAAGAGTTACAACTTATTTTTATGCTCTCTGATAATAATGAATTATTAAATATTATTGAAGAAGAAAAACACCGGGAAGTTGAAATTATAAGAGGTGATACAGCAAATTTTCTCTGGTACCTCATAGACCAGAGCATCGAACTTCAGGAAAAACAGAGAAGCCTTGTAAAAGACCTTAACAGCAGAGTTAATGATCTTGAAATCCTTTACGAAGGCAGCAGCCGTATGGGAGCCGCCATATATGTAAATTCCGTACTTAATGCAGCTATTGATACAATGACAAAAACAGTAAAAGCCGATAGTGGACTTGTTATACTTCTTGATGAGGAAACAGATGAATGGATAGCAGAGGTGGGCTTTAATTTTCCTCTGGATATATTAAAAGATAAGGAACCACTTAATTTTGGCCAGGGTATGGCAAGACTGGCAATAAAAAAGGGACAGCCTCTTGTTATAAAAGACATAGCCCAGGAAAAACATCGTTTTATATTAAGTGATATACCCAATATAGTATCTACTATTATAGTACCATTATTTATAAAAGATAAAACTTTTGGTGTCGCCTATTTAAACCATAGCTACCGTAAGGAATACAGTCATGAAGAAATCTATCTTATATCTGTCCTTGCAAGCCAGTCAAGTATATCTTTAGAAAATGCCAGACTATACGAAACAGTTAAACAAAAACATCAGGCAGTAGAACAACTTCTTGCAAAATTGATTCACAGCTCAGAGGCAGTTGCCCCCAGATCTTTAAGTGATGTTCAGAATAAAATAGGCCTGTCTATTAATGAAACAATCGCTGAATTAGAAGCACTCCATGATTCACTCACTGATGAGTTGAATCAGGTAAAAACACGTATTGAAGAAATGAAAAAAATCACAAGTACCAGTATGGATAAAATGTATAAAATATCAGAGGTTTCTATACCTTCAGAAGCAGAGAAAATTGAACTTTTATCTTCTCTGGAAAGTTATTTACAAAAATTCGAAGTTGAAACAGGAATATTAACTGAACTAATGATCTCTGGAGGAAAGAAAAAACTGGCAGAATCTATAGAGATCACTATCTTCCGTATAATTCAGGAGGCTTTAAAGAATGTAAAAGATCATTCTAAAGCTTCAAATGTAAGAGTTCGTGTTAAGCTTCTTTCGGATCAATTTAATGTATCTATAGAAGATGATGGTCTTGGATTTGATCAGGCCAAAATTCTGTCTTCTCTGAATCCTAGAAAACAGTCAGGGCTAAATAGTATGAAGGAAAAAGCATCCTTCCTGGGAGGAACTTTTAAGATCAAAAGTTATCCTGGAAGAGGCACAGTTATATTACTAAGGATACCCATTCCGAGTCAGTGAGACATGAGACGTGAGACGTGAAGAATTAAATACGCATCACCCATTACCCTTCACCCTTCACAAAAAAATATAATTCCCCTCATGAAGGATTTATACTTTAAAAAAAGAATTACATATGCTGTTAAAATTAAATACTAGGAGGTATTCATTATGTCAATAAAAATAGGTATAAACGGTTTTGGAAGAATAGGAAGGCAGGTAACAAGGATTTTACTCGAAAAGTATCCAGAATTTGAAATTGTAGGAATCAATGATATAACAAGTCCTGAGACAAATGCTCATCTCTTTAAATATGATTCTACCTATGGTAGATTTCACGGAGATGTATTCCTGGAAGGAGAGTTTATGCATGTAGGGAAAGCTAAATTCAAGGTAATGGCAATGAAAAATCCTGGCGAATTACCCTGGAAAAATCTGGCAGCGGACATAGTACTTGAGTGTACAGGAATATTTACAGATGAAGAAAAAGCAAAAGTTCATCTTATGGCAGGAGCGAAAAAAGTTATAATATCTGCACCTGCAAAAGGGGGGGATGTATTTACAGTTGTTATGGGAGTAAATGAGGACAAATATGATCCTTCAAAACACCATATATTATCCAATGCATCCTGTACTACTAACTGTCTGGCACCTTTTGCCAGAATATTACATGAAAATTTTAGCATAGAACATGCTTTTATGACAACAATACATGCCTATACAAATGATCAGCGCATACTGGATTTACCACACAAAGATCTCCGTCGTGCCAGAGCGGCAGGGCTTAACATCATACCAACAACAACAGGAGCAGCCAAAGCAGTTGGCCTGGTTCTGCCAGAACTTAAGGGTAAATTTGACGGCATAGCACTCAGAGTACCTACACCTACAGTATCTGTTGTAGATCTTGTTTGTAAAGTCGAAAAAAATACTAATAAAGAAGAAGTAAATCAAAAATTCAAAGAAGCTTCAGAAGGGAATTTAAAAGGTATTCTGGGATACACCGAATTACCTCTTGTGTCTTCTGATTTCAGAGGATGCGAACTCTCCGGAATTATAGATGGAGCTTCCACTATGGTCATAGGTGGAAATATGGTAAAAGTCATAGCCTGGTACGATAATGAATGGGGCTATGCTACAAGACTGGCTGATTTTGTTAAATATATGGTTAATAAAGGTCTATAATCTCATCTATCTATAAAAAATTCTTGTAGGGGCATGGTTACCACGCCGTGTACCCGCCCCTGCAACAATCTACAACAATCAATAACAGAGGCAGGTGTTTATCATTATGAAAAAAACAATTAAAGATGTGGATTTAAAAGGGAAAAGAGTCCTTGTAAGAGTAGATTTCAATATTCCCCTTAAAGATGGTAAGATAAGAGATGACAGGCGCATTAAAGCTTCTTTACCAACTTTAGAGTATATAAGAGAACATGGTGGACGTCTCATAGTAATGAGTCATCTTGGAAGACCAAAGGGCGAAGTAATGGAAGAATTTCGAATGAAACCTGTTGCCATACGTCTTTCTGAACTCATGGGCATAGAAGTTAAGTAGTGTGAAGATTGTAACTGGGATGTTGTTAAAAAAGTAACCTCAGAACTTGAGGAAGGGGATGTACTGCTTCTTGAAAATCTTCGCTTTCATAAGGGTGAAACGAAAAATGATCCTGCTCTTGTTGAAAAACTCCTATCCCTGGGTGATGTATATGTAAATGATGCCTTTGGCACATGCCACAGAGCTCATGCAAGCACTGCCGGCATACCTGAGACAAAAAAAATACCTTCTGTAGCAGGTTTTCTTGTAGAAAAAGAACTTGATATGCTCGGAAAAATACTGATAGATCCGGCCCGTCCTGTAGTTGCTATTTTAGGTGGAGCCAAAGTTACAGATAAGATTGGAGTAATAGAAAATCTTATAACAAAGGTAGATTCTCTTTTAATTGGCGGAGGTATGAGCTATACCTTTTTAAAATCCGAAGGTTATGAAATAGGCACTTCTCTCTTAGACGGAGAAAGTTTAACCCTGGGTAAAGAGCTTATGGGTAAAGCAGCAAAAAGAGGGGTTGATTTTCTGCTTCCTGTTGACATTGTAGTGGCAAAAGAGATAAAAGAAGGGACAGAACATAAAGTAGTAGATAAGTCTGATATTCCTTCTGACTGGATGGGAGTCGATATAGGGCCGGAAACAATACAAAAATTCGGAAAAATAATCAGAGGAGCAAAAACCATATTCTGGAACGGCCCTCTCGGTGTATTTGAAATAGATGAGTTTTCCAGAGGCACTGAGGCTATTGCAAAATTTATTGCAGAAAATAATGATGCTATTTCATTAATCGGAGGGGGAGATTCTGCAGCTGCAGCAGAAAAACTCGGCTTTGCAGATAAAATGACCCATATTTCTACCGGTGGTGGTGCTTCCCTTGAATTTATGGAAGGCAAGGAATTGCCGGGTATTGCGGCACTTGATGATAAAACGTGAAACGTGAAACGGATTAAATAATATTCGTCTTACGTCTCACCAATTTAGGAGGTTAAACTTTTGCGAACACCCCTTATAATAGCAAACTGGAAATTACATAAGACAATAAGAGAATCTCTGGCATTTGTTAACAAATTTATCTCTATCATCGGTAAGGTCTATAATCGGGATATAGTTCTGTGCCCTCCCTTTACTGCAATTTACCAGGTAGGAAAAGAACTTTCCGGAACTACAGTAAAACTGGGGGCACAGAATTTATTTTATGAAGAAAAAGGTGCCTATACAGGTGAAGTTTCTGCTGAAATGCTGAAGGAAGCCGGGTGCAGCTATGTCATTATAGGTCATTCGGAAAGAAGAAAGTATTTTTTAGAAACTGATAAGATAATTAATGCAAAAATCAAAAAAGCAGAAAGTTACGGTCTTATTCCCATAATATGCATAGGAGAAAAAGCAGAAGAAAAAGACAGTGGTAAAACCAGAGAAGTTGTAGGAAGACAGATGAAAGAAGCCCTGAGAGATTTTACCTCCACACAGTTAGAAAAATTTGTACTGGCCTATGAACCCATATGGGCTATAGGTACAGGTAAAGTGGAAACACCTGAACAGACTAATGAAGTAATCGGATACCTGAGAAATCTTCTTTCTTCTTTATATGGTTATTCTGTCGCTTCAAAAGTACGTTTCCTTTATGGAGGCAGTGTAAAACCGGAGAATTCTACTTCTTTACTATCTCAGAAAGAAGTAGACGGTTTACTTGTGGGAGGGGCCAGTCTTGAACCTGATAGTTTTGCCAGCATATGTAAAGTATAATAAAAATTTTAAAATATTAAAAGGATTTGAAATTGATATCATAGAATTTAAGGGAAAATGAAAGAAGGTGGTGTTCAATTTTGTATGATAGAATAAAGTGCACAATTTTAGCAGTTATTATTGGATTTCTGCTGTTTTCTATTTCTTTTGCCTATGCCGGATCAAATCAAATCTCTTTAAAGTCATCCCGGGAGATAGCTCGGGTTACTCCAGGTAATAAAAGTGTTGCACCTGTAGAGAACGCTACAATCCCGGCTATGCCCAGTCTTTTCCCCGGTACATTACCGATCCAGCCGAATGAACCTGTTTCGTCTTCCATCACACCTTCTCCGGTTACAGCAGAAAATACCCCTTCCGTTGTAGAAACTGTTACTTCTATCACTTCCTCTGCTGAACAAACTGTTACTCCTGCTATTTCTTCCCCTGAAAGAACAGAAACAACATCAGAATCAACCCCCGGTACCGAAGAACCTTCTGTATCTTCTCCTTTACCTGCAAGCACGGCGGTTGCAACTCCTGGAACTGCAGAAACAAAGCCGAAAGAAGAAGCAACAGGAGAGAAAAAAATAGATACCAGATGGTTTAAGACTGAAAGAACTAATATGTTAGTAGCTATAGTGCTGTTGTCAGGCTTTATAGTATATTTTATATTCAGTGCCCAGAGAGGAACAGAACTATTTGTTCGCAGAATAGCAGGTCTTTCAGCCCTTGACGATGCAGTGGGAAGAGCTACAGAAATGGGGAAAGCAGTACTTTATATACCGGGTATTATGGATATGGATGATATTCAGACTTTAGCGGGCTTATCAATACTTTCCTATGTGGCACAGAAAACTGCCGAATACGATACCCCCATAATGGTACCTACTTCCAGATCCCTTGTTATGAGTACTGCCCAGGAAGTAGTTAAAGAATCCTATATGAGAGCTGGCAGACCGGATGCATTCCGTCCGGATAATATCCGCTATCTCACTGATGATCAGTTCGGTTTTGTAGCCGGTGTGGACGGTATTATGGTCAGAGATGAACCTGCAGCCAATTTCTACATGGGTTGTTTCTATGCCGAGTCATTAATTTTAGCTGAAACAGGACATTCTACAGGTGCTATTCAGATGGCAGGAACAGCTATGCCTTCACAATTGCCATTTTTCGTCGCTGCCTGTGACTATACACTTATGGGAGAAGAGCTATATGCAGCATCAGCTTATCTTTCTCGGGATCCACAGCAACTTGGAAGTTTAAAAGGGCAGGATATGTGTAAGGCTGTTATCTTATTCTGTATATTATTGGGATGTTTACTTGAAACTGCAGGTGTTACATCTTTTATTCATCTCTTTGATACTAAATAATGGAGGCTTAAGTATTATATGAAACGTGAATTCCCGATGTTAATAACGGTCATAGCTGGCCTTGGTTATCTTTTATTTTATTTTATACCCCACTGGCCCTTTAATTTAATAGGTGAAATGTTTCAGAGCTGGGTAATAGTAATCTCAGCCTTTGCAATACTTCTCGGAGTGGGAAGTTTAATAAAGGTTCACGGTGACAGAATATCCAGGAAAACCGAAGGATGGCCTTACAGTATAATTTTGTTATCAGGAGTCTTTATAACAGCTATACTGGGGATCTGGAAAGGTGTTGATGTAGGAACACCTTTTGATTATATCTTTAGATATTTTTATAGTCCTATGGGTTCTACCATGTTTTCACTCCTGGCATTCTTTATTGCTTCAGCCGCTTTCAGAGCTTTCCGTGCTCAATCCAGAGAAGCAACAATGTTGCTTGTAGCTGCTTTTTTTGTTATGCTCGGTCGTGTTCCTATTGGTGAATTGATATGGGAAGGTTTCCCTAAAATTGCTAGCTGGCTTATGAATTTCCCAACCACAGCCGGGCAGCGTGCCATAATGATAGGTGCAGCTCTCGGAGTAGTTTCTACGTCTATTAAAATATTGATTGGTATAGACAAATCCTATCTGGGAGGAGATTAAAAACACATATGGAAACACTGGCTAAATTACTTAATAAACTCAAAACGCTGGATAGAAGAATAATTTTTACTTTAACAGCTCTGGCTGTTATAATACCACTTGTTGCCCGACTTGGTATACCCTCAAAGCAAATTACTAATGAGGTACAGGGACTTTATGATTATTTAGATAAACTACCCCCTGGTTCTAAAGTCTTAATATCCTTTGATTATGATCCACAGACAAAGCCTGAGTGTCATCCTATGGCAATAGCTATTGTAAGACATTGTTTTAAGAAGAATTTAATAATAATTTCTATAGCTCTCTGGCCAACAGGAGCTTCTCTTGCAGATCAGGTTCTTACAGATGAAGCCAAAATACTTGGTAAAGAGGCAGGTAAAGATTATGCTTTTTTAGGTTATAAACCAGGTGGAGCTGTAGTTATACAAAAAATCTGTACAAATTTTGCAGAAGCCTTCCCTACTGATGATAAAGGAACTCCTCTGAAGGATATCAGCGTAATGAGTGGTATCAATGATTTAACACCTTTCAGTGCTATCCTGAGCCTCTCTTCCGGAGACCCGGGAATAAAACAATGGGTTATGATAGCACATGAGCAGACAAGAGTACCAGTAGCAGGGGGATGTACTGCTGTAAGTGCTCCTGAATTTTATCCCTATTTAAATTCCGGACAGATGTTTGGTCTTTTAGGTGGTATGAAAGGTGCTTCTGAATATGAACAGATCAGTGGATTTAAAGGCATGGCCACAGCAGGTATGGGAGCACAATCTATTGTTCATCTGCTGTTAATCATATTCATAATACTGGCAAATATAAGTTATTTCTATGAAAAAAGAAAAGAGAAACTGGGTATAGTAGATTAATAACTAAGGAGGCATTTATTTATGGTGACTAATCTGGCGATTGTATTGCCCGCTAATTCAGATAATATCGGAATATGGATAGCCGCCTTTTTAACACTTTGTATTTACAGCTTTTTATACAAAGATAATCCTTTTTACAAATTCGCAGAATATCTGTTTGTAGGGGTCTCGGCGGGATACTGGGTAGCCCGTCAGTATCATAATTCCCTTATACCAAACTTATGGAACAAGCTTGTTATTGATCATAACTTTTTATATATAATTCCAGGCCTCCTTGGTATAATGATGTTAATGAGACTTATACCCGGTGTTGCCTGGATAAGCCGATGGGCCATATCCTTTGTTGTGGGTATGTCAGCAGGTATTAATATTATTGCCAATCTTCAGGGTAACGCCATAGCACAGATCAGAGGAAGTATAGTACCTCTGTGGTCTGGTGATATATTGACATCTATATATAACTGGGTTTTGCTCATAGGAGTTGTATGCGGTCTTATGTATTTCTTCTTTTCTATTGAACACAAAGGATTTTTCGGAGGTGTTTCAAGGGTAGGCATATGGTTTCTTATGGTTTCCTTCGGGGCCTCCTTTGGTTATACTATTATGGCACGTATCTCACTTTTAATAGGGAGGATGCAATTTTTACTTGGAGACTGGTTGCAAGTGATCCGTATGTAAGATGAAAAAATTGAAAAAGAAAAAGGATGATAAGTCCAAGCCAGTTTCTATTCTGGCCTGGACTTTCCATCCTTTAAGAAGTAATTTCAGGCAGGGTTTATTTGTGATTTTAGCTGGTTCTCTTTTCTGTGCGGGAGTATACTGGAATTTTAAGGATATTTTTCTTTCTCTTTTATCTATATTAATTTATACTTTTTCTCTCAGCAGCTTTTTTTTCCCCACAGATTATGTCCTGAAAGAGGATGGAATTGCAATAAAAGGTATAATATCCAAACACTTATATCCATGGTCAAGATTTAGAAGATTTATTCAAACAAAAAAAGGTATTTTTCTTTCTCCTTATTTAAAGGCCTGTACTATGGATGAATATAGAGGTATCTATCTTTTTTGTAATGATGAAACTTCATCAAAAGCTCTTGAAATAATTAAGGAAAAATTTGTATTTAAGGAGAATGAATATTGATTCTCTCAGAGGAAGATAAAAAGCTTATGGATAAAATGGCCGGAGTTATAGTTTCAAGAAGACTTACTGCTATTGCTATATTTTTTCTTGAATCTTCCAGGCCTCTCAGTTTTGTAGGGAGTCAGTTTTTAATTTTTATGCAGCCTTTCATACAATCCATCTTTAACGTTCAGGATTATGACAGAATAACAAAACTGATGGAAGACAGAAATAATGTGGAATTATTTATACAAACTATAGAAGATGTAGAATCAAAGAGGAACAAATCCGTTAAAAATAAAAGAGTTTCTTAAAGAATTTAAAATATATAAATTTGAATTAGAAAATTATTTCTAATAAAAGTAAGGAGGTAACCTGATGAACATTAAAAAAGAAGACATTACCAGTATTCTTGCTACAGACTGTGGCAGTACTACCACAAAGGCCATCCTCATAGAAAAAAGAGGAGATGAGTTCCGTCTTATTGTAAGAGGTGAGGCACCTACTACAGTGGAAGCTCCTGTAGAAGATGTTACTCAGGGGGTATTAAATGCTGTAACAGAGGTAGGCGAACTTGCAGGGAGACCGATCTTAGAGGACAATCAACTTATAAAACCCAGAAAAGGAGATAAAGGTATTGACATTTATATCTCCACAAGCAGTGCTGGCGGTGGTCTTCAAATGATGGTAGCAGGAGTTGTAAAAAACATGACGGCAGAAAGCGCTGCCCGTGCCGCTCTTGGCGGTGGTGCCATTGTAATGGACACTCTTGCCACAAATGATAAACGTTTACCACATGAACAGATACAGAGAATTCGTAATTTAAGACCTGATATGATACTTCTCTCAGGAGGAGTAGACGGTGGAACCGTTTCCCATGTAGTGGAACTGGGAGAAATTATAGCAGCAGCCAATCCCCGTCCCAGACTTGGTATTTCCTATCAATTACCTATAATTTATGCAGGAAATATTAAAGCCAGAGATGAAATACAGAAATTACTGGGAGATAAAACTGCTCTCGATATTACCGATAACTTAAGACCCACCATGGAAAGAGAAAATCTTATGCCCTCAAGACTTAAAATTCAGCAGCTCTTCTTAGAGCATGTTATGGCTCAGGCTCCTGGATATAAAAAACTTATGGCTATGACAGATGTTGACATAATGCCAACACCTGCTGCAGTAGGTGATATTATGCAGAGGATATCAGAACAGTACAATATTCAGATAGTAGGAGCAGATATCGGAGGAGCTACGACAGACGTATTTTCTGTATTCAAAGGGGTATTTAACAGAACTGTAAGTGCCAATCTTGGTATGAGCTACAGTATATCGGAAGTATTTGCCGAAGCAGGTATGGAAAATGTCATGAAATGGGTTCCCTTTGATATGGATGAACGTGATCTTCGAAACAGAATAAAAAATAAAATGATAAGACCCACTACTATTCCTCAGGTCCTTGATGAGCTGGTTGTGGAGCAGGCCATATGCAGAGAGGCCTTACGCATTTCCTTCGACCAGCATAAAGCCCTGGCTGTGGGGTTGAAGGGTGTTCAGCAGGAAAGAACCATTGCAGACATCTTTTCTCAGAGCACAGGTGATGAGAGTCTTGTAGATGTTATGACTCTGGATATGATAATAGGAAGCGGAGGAGTTCTCTCTCATGCTCCCAGGAGATGCCAGTCAGCTCTTATGATGATGGATGCTTATTTACCGGAAGGGATAACAGAACTTACAGTGGATTCCATATTTATGATGCCCCAGTTAGGGGTTCTTGCAAAGGTTCATCCCGAGGCAGCAACTCAGGTATTCTTAAAGGATTGTCTTATACGTATCGGAACCTGTATTGCTCCTGTAGGAAAAGCTAAAGAAGGCAAAACTGTTCTTAAAGCAAAACTTAAAATACCCGGTGGGAAAGAGGAAGAACTGGAGTTTAAATACGGTGATCTGAAGGTTATACCACTTGAAGTAGGAGCTACAGCAACAGTAGAATTACATCCAGTGAAAGGTATTGATATAGGTGAGGGTAAAGGCCAGCCCAAAACTAAAGAAATAAATGGCGGTGTTGTTGGTATCATATTTGATTGCCGTGGAAGACAGCCCTTTGAGCTTCCCAAAGATAAGAAAAAAAGAATAGAAAAATTACAGACCTGGATTGATGCTATGGATATATACCCCAGGGAAGGAGCACTTGCAAGATAACAAAAGGAGAGGTGAATAATTATGGCACATGCCTATACGCCAGGATTAAGAGTGGTAGAAAAAACAATTATATATAAAGAAAGAAGACTTCCTTTAAGAGGTACAGTTCTTGTGAAAAAAGGTGATAAGGTACAGTACGATAAAATTGTTGCCAGAACAGAACTACCCGGTAATGTCCATATGATGAATGTAGTAAATAAATTGAATATTACACCGGGTGAAATAAAAGACTGTATGCTGAAAAAAGAAGGAGATCCCATAAAACGAGATGAAGTATTAGCTAAAAGCAGCAGTTTCTTTGGACTCTTCAAGTCTATATGTAATTCTCCCATAAATGGTTCTGTAGAAAGTATATCTACCGTTACGGGCCAGGTAGTCCTCAGGGAAGCTCCCATACCTGTGGAAATAGCAGCTTATATTGATGGAATAGTAGATGAAGTAATAGAAGCAGAGGGGGTCAATGTTAAAACCTGGGGAACCTATATACAGGGTATTTTCGGTGTAGGAGGAGAAGTGGTGGGAGATCTGCAGATTGTTTCAAAATCAGTGGATAAACCCCTTACAATGGATGATATTACACCGAATCTTAAAGATAAGATAATAGTAGGCGGTTCCATTGTAACAAATGATGTCATACAAAAAGCAAAAAAAATTGGAATAAAAGGCATTATTGTAGGAGGGTTGGACGACAAAGATTTAAAAGAATTACTTGGTTATGACCTGGGTGTAGCCATTACAGGTCATGAGGAAATAGGATTAACCATTGTAGTTACAGAAGGTTTCGGCCAGATCAAAATGGCCGAAAAAACCTATGACATATTAAAAAGAAATGAAGGCTTAAAGACCTCTATAAATGGAGCCACCCAGATAAGGGCAGGTGTTATAAGACCGGAAGTAATTGTGCCTCTATTAGAAAGATACACATTGGAAGAAATTCTTCAGGAACATGAAGCTAAAGCTCAGGTTGGTATGGAGCCGGGAAGCCTCATAAGAGTAATAAGAAAGCCTTATTTTGGAGTTCTTGGAAAAGTAGTGAGCCTTCCTCATAATCTGACTGAAATGGAGAGTGAAACAAAGGTCAGAGTAGTGGAAGTAGAGCTTGAAACAGGAGAAAAAGTAATTCTCCCCAGGGCGAATGTGGAAACTATTGAGTCTTGATGCGTGATGCGTGATGCGTGATGTGAGCAGTGATCAGTGAACAGTTCGCAGAAAAGAAATTTCCGTTACTATTCATTGTTCACTGCTCACTTAAAATCAGGAGGTACTTATGAAAGCACTAATAACCAGTGGTGGAAGAGGCACAAGGCTTCGTCCAATAACTCATACTAATAATAAACATTTAATACCTATTGCCAATAAACCAATGCTTTTTTATGCTCTGGAAGCAGTGGTAGAGGCAGGGATTAAAGAAGTAGGTGTGGTAGTAGGAAGTGATACGAAACAGGAAATAATTCATGGACTTGGAAATGGCAACAGATGGGGTATTTCTATAATCTATATAGAACAGGATGAACCTCGAGGGCTTGCCCATGCAGTAAAAATCTCCGAATCATTTATAGGAAAAGATTCCTTTATTTTTTATCTGGGAGATAACATGGTAGTAGGTGGAGTAAAACGTTTCATAAAGGAATTTGAAACATATAAACCCAACTGTCAGCTTGTTCTGGCAAGGGTAAAAAATCCACAGAGATTCGGCGTACCCGAACTCAGAGATGGGAAAATTATATCCATAGAAGAAAAACCTGCAAATCCCAAAAGCCCCTATGCAGTAACAGGATTATATATATATGACAGCACTATATTTGAAGCAGTTAATAATATCTGTCCCAGCGCAAGAGGTGAACTTGAAATATCTGATGCCCATCAGTATCTCCTGGATAAAGGTCTTGTTGTGAGATGTTCTGAAATAACAGGATGGTGGAAAGATACAGGGGAACCTGAAGATCTTCTTGAAGCAAACAGGCTTGTTCTGGACAGAGCCTTTGAACTCGAACATCAGAAGATAGAAGGAGAAGCCAATGGTTCTGATATAGCAGGGAAAGTTATCATCGGTAAAGGTACAAAAATATCTAATTCTATAGTCCGAGGACCTGTAATAATAGGAGAAAATACCTTCATAAAAGATAGCTATATCGGCCCCTATACCTCTATTCACCATACCTGTGAGATATGTAACAGTGAAGTGGAATACAGTATTTTAATGGAATATTGTAAGATTATAAATGTAGATATAAGAATAGAGAGAAGTCTTCTGGGAAGAGGCGCATCTATAGTAAGATGCACAGGACGTCCGAGAAGTCATAGATTCTTAATAGGTGATCAGAGCAAAGTTGAAGTAGTTTAAAAAATGAAGAGTGAGCAGTAGTTAGTAAATAGCGATAACCCCTGGTTCTCACTGTTCACAGAACTTATCCAGGACTCCTCCCACAGCTTTTCCAACTTCCCCTCCGATACGACGTCCTGCATAAACTCCTGCAATTGCACCTGCCATAAGGCCCAAAACACCACCAACTGGTCCTGCCAGAGCAAATCCTCCCATAACGCCGAGATAGGGACCTATAAAGCCTCCTGCCATACCGCCTGTAGCGCCGCCTATTGCTATACCTGATGCTTTTTTGAGGCTTCCTATATTTTCAGTCTGAGAGTTAACGTTTTCTACATATTCAGCACAGACTTTAACAAGAGCTATTTCTTCATTAGTAAAATTCATCTTTCTTAAAACTTTCAGAAGATCTTTGTTAGTCAATTCTTTATCTCTCATACCCGAAAGGAAATCTAATTTATGTGCAGATAACTTATCTTTTAGATTATTTATTGTATTATCTGTAATTCTGCGTCCCCTGAATGAATTAAAAAACTTTCGTTCTTTTTCCGTAACTTCCATTATAATACCAATCTCTTCCTTTTTAAAAGAAGCTTTCAAAAGTAAATTCTTTAATTCTTCTTTAGTATATTCCTTATTGCTGATCATTTTGAGATAATTCAATTTCTCTGCAGAAAGTTTACCGGCCAGACACTGCAGATTGCTATTATTAATTACATAATTGACATTACAATATCTTTCTGTTGTCTCATTTATCATTTCAATCTCTGTTCCTGTAAAACCGGCTTGTTTCAGAAAATGTTTCAGTTCTTTTCTAGTCAATTCCTTGTTAGAAAGTGAAGATATAATATCCATTTTAACTTCCGAAAGTTTTTCAGATAAAACTTCTATAGAATTAGAAGTAATTTCACAGGTTTTATTCCAGGGCAATCTGGATATAACCCAGTTTATAGCATGACCTACAGGGCCAGCAATGCATCCCACTGTGGTCTGAACTACTGCATTTGCCTGTTCCGGAGTTATCTCTTTTTTATCTATTGCTCTATTTAGTTCTGATTTAGCTCCTTCTATACCCATTCCTACTATACAAAAAAGCTTACTTGCAAAACAGGAACCGGCAGTAAAATTCATAGTGGCATTCATTGCCAACCTGTGATCACCTGTCTTTTCTGCTCTTTTCATATCCCCAAGACCTTTGAAGGCCTGTACAAGACCACTTATAAAGGATACCATAGCAAGACCATTCTGAAGATATGGAACTTTTTCCATAATCTGTCCCATATATTTCCCTGTTTCTCTGAAAGCTTTTTGATCCAGCAATTTATCAAAGAAACCGTTCTTTTCCATCTCCTGGATACGTTTAAATTTTTCCGGACATTTCAATTTTAGGTCTTCCGGATGTTCATGATAATAGGCATAACTTTCAGCAAAATCATCCCACTCACTGGGGTACCAACCGGGGCCTGTTTCAGCATACCTGGTAATATAGGGAGGTTTTCCCCAGGGATTTTTACTGCTTTCAGAAAAAAGTTTCGGTAAACCGAATAAACCTGTATTATAATCTACTGCATGACCTGTTTCATGTGTAAGAACTTCTCTTGCCCAATCTAGATTCGAAAAATTATCCCTTGAAAGGAGAATAAAAGGAGCTGATGGCAGGGGAGCTGCTGCCCCTGAGGCATCAGGTAAAGAAGGTAGTACAGTTATACTTTTTACAGTACCCACATCTTTTAAGGGAAGTCCGTCAAGGGTAGATAAAACAAGTTCTCTTTCCTGGGCATTCATACCTATGAGACTGGGATAAATAAATCTTGGAAAAGCTTTTATAGTTTTAAAGAACTGTAATGTTGTATCAAAAGTATGTTTAATCCATGGGCGTTTATCTATATATTCAGAGGTTTTTTCTGCACTGGCATTGAAAGCTTCTTTTCCCCTCAGTAGAGATTCTTTCATATCATACCAGTTATCATTTTCTACATTCTTATCTGTTTGGCCTATATTTACACTGTCAACTATTTCTTCTTTCAGAGTCTTATTCAGTAAAGGAGTATTATTTATATCGCCGACTAAGGATTTATTACTTCTTATTACCATAAAAATACCTCAATTCTCTATATTCTACACACTAATTTCCCAACCTCTCCCCCAAGACGACTTCCTGCCTTAATACCTGTAAGTGCACCCAGAGCAAGGCCGACTATTCCTCCTACAGGTCCGGCCACTGTAAATCCAGCCAGAACTCCAACGTAAGGGCCAACCAATCCTCCTGCTGTTGCTCCTGCTGCTCCTCCTGCTGCTATAGATAAAGGTGCCTTAAGACTTAAAGACTGTTTATCCATATCTTCAGCAAAGGACTTAATAAAAGCTATTTCATCTTTTTCAAATCTTAACTTTTTAAGAGTTTTTTCCAGCTCTTTCCCGGTAAAGTCCTTATCAGTAAGACTACCCATTCTGTCAAGCTTCTCATGAGGTATCTCTCCCCGAAGATCTTCTAACATTCTGGCACTGACTCTATAATCTCTGACAGGTTCCTTTCCATTTTTTATTTCTTTTCCTGTACATTCTTTTATAAGATTAATTTCTTCCTCTGTAAATCCTGACTTTCCAAGAGCTTTTCTCAGTTCTTTCCCGGTAAATTCTTTATCTATCATTCTGGATATAACGTCTAATTTATGTTCAGGAAGTTGTTGAGATAAATTTTCTAATGCTATAGAGTCTATTTCATGAGGTCTATGGGCAGGCAATTTTGATATAAGTGATACAATAACATTCGCCACAGGCCCTGCTACAACACCTACTGTGGACTGGACAGCAGCATTTGCTTGTTCTGCTGTGATCTCTTTCTTATCTATGGCACGACTGAGTTCCATTTTTGTCCCTTCAAGAGCCATACCAATTACACAGAAAACCTTGCTTGCAAAACAGCATCCTGCAAGTAAATCTAATAGACCTTCCATCTGCAGTTTTGCATCATTTGATTTCTTTCCACAGCTTATCTCCCCAAGGCCCTTACATATCTGGATCACACCCATTACTTTTCCTGCCACCTCCATTCCCTGGGGAAGGGCAGGATATTTATCAAGGAGATCTCTTAAGTATTTCCCGGTTTCTCTGAAGGGCTTATTATCTATAAGCTGCTGAAGAAGATTGGATTTCTCTAACTCCTGAAGATAAGCATATTTTTCAGGACATTTTTCCTTTAAATTTTCGGGATTTGTAAAGTATTCTGCATAACTTTCTGCGAAATCTTCTCTGGGCTTGGTACTTGCATAAGCAGTTATAAAAGGCCCCCTGCCCCAGATCTCTCTATGAGGTATAGAATCAAATTCTCCAGGGGTTATTATCGTATGACCCACTTCATGACTGAGAACCTTACTTCCCCATTCTGCAGACTTATTCACTGATTCTCTGACCAGGTCTATATAAGGACCTCCCTCTGGCCATACAGTTAAACCGGCATAATCAACAACACCTGGTTCAGTCATAGCTATATAGTCTGTATGAATTATATCCTTAAGAGGTAATCTATCCAGGACATTCTCAAAAAAAGCGAGTTCTTCAGGTGTCATATCCTTCATAGAAGGATAAATAAATTTATCACAGGGAAAAGTTTTTATTGATTTAAAAGTTCTTAATATATCTTCAAGGGCTTTCTTTAAAACAGGTGGTCTGCCTGCAGGTCCTGAAGGTTTTTCAATTACATTTTCTCTGGCTTCTTTATCTCTCTTCAATGTCTCTTTTAAGACTTCTGCAAAAGGATCTTCCTGCGAATAGTAATCTCTGGGAGAAGAAAGAAACACTTTATCTTTAATATCAGATGCTTTATCATCAGAGGATTTTATTATGCTATTTTCCTTTATTGAGTGTATCTTATTATTACTTATTAACACTTACCATACCTCCAAAAAAATATAAACACAACACTACTTTCCTCTACAGTTAGTATAACCTCCGGAGCGAGTTTAAACAAGAAAATATTGTTAAAATTATGTTAACTTTTAGTCGATTTATTTATTTTCAGCAGAGAGAACATCCATAGAGCATCTAAAGCCTGTATAAGGGTCCGTAGTATAGGATCTGTGTATACTTCTTGTAGCACAACGGAGACCTCCCGGCATATCTATTCCCCAGGAACCGCCTCTTGTAACCTTATGGGTAAATTCATAATAATTATCACCAGCATAATAAGGATAGCCCGGATATACGCCATACCAATCAGCACACCATTCTCCCACATTTCCTATCATATCCATAGCCCCATAAGAACTTGCTCCTTCGGGAAAAGTTCCCACAGGAAGAGGACCTCTCTCTTCATAAATATCAGGCATAAGTTTAAGTAATTCTTTCTTTTTCATTTTCCAATTATTGCATTTATCTTTATCCCAGGAATTACCCCATGGCCAGAACCATCCCTTTGTACCTCTTGCTGCTTTCTCCCATTCCGCTTCTGTAGGAAGACGTTTTTTTGCCCATTTTGCATAAGCCTTTGCACCGTACCAGCTTACCATTATGACAGGGTAATTCTCATAACCTTTCTTTGGTCTGTAAGTTCCTTTCGGATCCTGGTATAAAAGACAGTTTGAAGAGCTTATTTTAATCCAGAAAACTCCTTTTTCTTCTTCCTGATTTCCCATTTTATTCAGAAATTCACAGTACTGAGCATTTGTAACTTCATATTTATCTATATAATATGCCTTCAATGATACTTTATGTTTCGGATATTCCAGAATATACCATTTCTCACAACCTCCAAGTAAATCAATAGTGTTCTTTATATCCTTCTGATTTGTCCCCATAATAAACTCACCTTCAGGAACAAGAACCATTTCTCCGTGATTCTGTATTACAGTTTCCTGAGAATAAGAAGGCAGAGAGAATAAGAGAAGGATGTATAGGAATAAAAAAATGTGAGATGTGAGACATGAGACGTGAGACGTGAAAGGTGAGAGGTGAAAGGAGATATAAATTTTCATAAATAAACCTCATTATAGCAGGTTTTAAAAGCTGACTGCTAATAGCTGATTGCTAAAAAAGATATACAAGTCGAAAATGCAGTTTTAAACAATTATAGTGCGTCTAATCGCTCCGCCACATCAGCTAAAGCCAAAGGTGGGATTCGAACCCCGGGAGAACCTTTCGGTCACTACATCCTGAAATGTTTGTATGCAATTTCTGCAGGAGCATATCTTTTAGGACATTATAACACAGTAATATGAATATCTCAAGAGAGTTTTTACATATTGTCTAACGGATAAATTTCAGGTATACTTACAATATTATATAATCTAAAAAGCTGATAGCTAACTACTAATACTGAAAGGAATGAAGTAAATTTGCGAACAAAATCTAGTTTACCAGAAAGTTACAGATATTATGTACTTGGAAATGGCCTTAAAGTAATTTCTATTATAAATAGAAATTTTCCTATGGCCATCGTTTCTGTCCATATCGATACAGGATATTGCTGGGAGGAAGATGATATCCTCGGTATAAGTCATGTGGTGGAACATAATCTTATGCAGTCCTCTGAAAAGAGAAAGGGAAAAAAAATATTTTCCGATGATAGAAGAAAAGCTGGCGCTATGTATGATGCAGGTACAAGTTATGATTATACGGAATATCTCCTTACACTGCCTTCACAAAATCTTTCCCTGGCCATTGATATACTCTGCGATGGCTTCGGGAAACCCGTATTTCATCCGGAAGTATTCAAAAGTGAAATGGGTGCTATAAAACAGGAAAGTAAGAGAAAACTCGATATCCCTCAGGCCATGTTAAGGGAAAAACTTTATGAAACAGCCTATAAAGTAAGCCGTATAAGACGGTGGAGACTTGGCACAGAAGAGAGTCTTAACAGTCTTACCCCGGAAGATTTAGACACTTATTTTAATAATAGATATGGCCCCGGAAATTATGTTCTTGTAGTGGCAGGAGATATAAATCATGACAGAGTTGAACATGAAATAAGAGAAACCTTTGGCCTTCTTCCTGAAAGAAAAGTAGCAGGATCTTATTCACCTGAGGAACCTCTTCAGAAGGAAGTGAGATATCAGGAATTACGGCGTCAGGTAGGCCAGGTCTACTGGATGTGCGGTTTTCATTCACCAGAATTCTTAAAAAAGGAGAATGCCGCTCTGGAACTTCTTGCTATAATACTTGGAAGAGGATTTAATTCCAGACTGAATCTTAAAGTGAGAGAAGAGTGGGGACTTGTAGATGAAATTCATGCCCATGCCAGTGACTTTGATGAAAATACCTTTTTTAATGTCTTTATGAAAACCGATACGAAAAGACTTCTGGAAGCAGAAAAAGCAATAATGACAGAAGTCTTTACACTGGTCAATCAGTATGTTACACAGGCGGAACTCCTCAGAGCCAGAAGTATATTTCAAAATGACATATTATTCCTCCATGATGACCTGCGGCAGGAGGTAGGTTTTAAGAGTATAGTAGAAACAAGAAGAGGATCTTTTCTCGAAAGTGATACATATCTGGAAGAAATTCTCGCACTCAACTCAAGGGATATACTTAAAACTGCAGAAGAATACATAAGGCCTGATAATATATCTATCTGTACTATTATTCCTGAAACGTCGGATTTCAAAGAAAGACATGCTGAAGATTTAGTCCCTGTAATAAAGGAGGCAGTCAAAAATGCGAAAGAAAGAACATATCAACCGGATGAAACGGTTCTTTTAGAGGGCAGAACTTTAACTCTCTTATTTCCAGCAGGAAAACCTCTTGATGAGGTTAAAGAATTCTGTCTTCCCAATAAAACAAAGATACTTCTTCTTGAAAATAATCGTATCCCCGTATTTACAGCAGCAGTTCTTTTAAGAGGAGGAAAGGGGTTAGAAGATAAAAGTAACTGTGGAATAACTTCCCTTATGCAGGCTTCTATGTTAAAGGGAACAAAGGAATACAGTGGAAAAGATATCCTGGGAAGATTAGAAACACTGGGAGTCTCTATAAGACCTGTTTTAAAAGAAGATTTTTTTGGTTTTATATTGAAAGGTACTTCCTGGAATTTTCATATGGCCTTTGAAATATTATTGGAAATATTACTTCATCCTTCCTTCCCTTCTGAGGAAATAGAAATTGAAAAAAGAAAAATTCTTGCCCGAATAAGAGGACTTGAAGATCAACCCAGGGAACACTGTCTATCACTATATTCAGGAGAAGTTTACAGGGGGCATTCCTATGGTTTGCCTCCTGAAGGAATCGAAGAAGTAATAAAAAGTCTGGAGAGAGACGACATATTCAGATGGTATGAAAATATGCTCACAGGTTCAAACCTCATAATT